>CAZLTH010000220.1:0-3496 GCA_964562355.1 uncultured Syntrophomonadaceae bacterium
GCTTCTCTGCGGTTTTCTCATCCTGAGCACAAGGTCCACAATAATCAGCAAAAGGGAGAGATATGAGGCGATCTCCAAAAATCCTAGTTTTAATATGTGCTAAAGGAAATATCCCTTCATCTTCCTGTAAATATACTAACCTATGTCCGTGCACTTCTTCCAGTAAGGTTCCCCACTGATGGAGATGATAAATTCTGCTATGATCGACCTTATTCACAAGTTCATTCCATTCATACAGTTTTTCATTCGTAACTTTCATATTTGTTCACTCTTTAACAACTGAATTATAAATATCAATCAATTTTAAAAAAGCATATTCTTTCGTTTCAAATATCGTAATAATCTTATTAAGAAAATCTAACCCATTTACATTCTCTTCTTGATATATTCTCTTGAATATCCTTCTATAGATAAAAGATGAATTCTGAAGAGGTATCTTCTCTGAAGAGTTAAGTTGAAAGAGATCGTGGATATGCATATTAAATATAATTAAGTTAGAAAGATTAAAAGTTTTGAGGAATCTGATGTACGGCCATCCAATGAGTTTAGCATAACTTAAGCTCAATGGAATTCTTACAATATTTGAAAGTACTGTGAGAGGGAATTCAACCATTCTCTTGTCATTTAGGAAGTATGGGTTTGTAGGTTTTGCCATATTATTGAAGGTTCCAGGTCTTATAGACGGAACTACACTCGAATCGAACTTAAATCCTTCATCACTTAATATTTTATAGTCTTCATCATCTATGACTCCTAGTGGCGCACGATACCCGATTGGGTCTTTATCAAAAAATCTCTTATATACCTCTTTTCCCATCTCAATCTCAAATTTGAAATTCCTTGTCTTTGGTTTTGGATGAGAGTATGAATGAAGTTCAAACTCAGTATCAAGTTGTGCTAGTTGATTTATTCTATCTTGGTGTGTCTCAAACAATGAACCCTGTACAAAGCAAGTCAATGGAATTTTTCTTTTTTTAAGCGAATCTACCAATATTGTGATATGCTCAAGCCCATCATAACTTGGTTCATCAAGAAGATCGCCATAATCTTGCTCAAGATCAAGCGTCAAGCATACTATCTTTTTATTTTTAAGCTTACTCAAGTCAACACTGGTATATGATTCTTTATTTTGCTTCATAACATATTGTATTTTTTTATACTTATTTAGTAATCTTACATTTCATTAACATCCCATCCACATTTTTTAATGCTTCAGCAGTTATATATAAATCATTTCCATGATTCCCATGTGGAAAAAGTATTCTTCCATGTCCTACAATATATGGTAGAAAATCTTTTTCCCATGATTTAATATCTTCCCATTGAACTCCATCCTCTGACGACCATATATGTGCTTTATTATCCCATTCAGCGCTTTTACCTTCGCTATCTCCTTCAGCAGTAGTAGCGAATATCTTAATTCCATTCTCAAGAATGGTAGAGTAATATATTGGACCATCAACTGCACCTAACTTTTCAATCTCTCCACTTTTGCGCACATACCTATATATATAATTTTGTATAGTTGGAGAATCGCTACCCCAATAGATGTGGTCCTTGGTAAATAACAAGCTTACTGTGCGAAACATCTGATCACCAGAACCCAGTTCAGTCCAGGTTTCACCTTCATCCTCTGAAAAGAAAATACTACTTTCTTTATCTAAATCCCCAGTTCCCATATAGATTTTTTTCTCAAAAGGATCGTATTGAACACAATGGATGTGCCTGATATCATCTAAGGAGCGAATTATCTGCCATGATTTTCCGTTATCTATTGATTTAAGAAGATTAACTGATGCATTTCGTTTGTTATTAAGAAAATATTCGCCTAAATAGAGATTTCCTTTATCATCTTCACACCATCCTTCTCTTAAAGGACCAAAACCTCTTTTAAAGGAGTGCACAACCTCTAATTGCTCATCTTCCAACCTAAATAAGTTCCTATCAGCGATTGCAAGAATAGTTCCATTATTCATTTTCTTTAAGCTCCTAATGCCCAATCGAAAACCTCTACTAAATAAACGATAGTGTACAAGTATCTGGCTCAAAAAAGATACTTTCAAATCAATTATTTTATTAAAAGTAATCCCTTTATCTCGACTGCTATAAATAGTATAGTTCGATGATGTTAATATTTCATCATGGTCAATAAAATGAACAACCATGTTTGGGATAGTTTTCTGGATATGTAGTTTCATAGATGTTCTTTCTTATAATATAAGCAATAAAGGTAACTGTTATTTCTTTTATTTCAACATGTTCCTTACAAAATCCATAAACTCACGGGTGCCCGTAACTGGGTCATGGCCTATTTCACTCCCTTGAACTCTATTTTGTGTGCTGCAATGAAAATGTTTGGGAAACGTAGAGACGTCTTTCCATCGAGGATCAGGGAAATTATCATGGCGATATATCGTCCCATTGATTTGTCTTCTTTCCCAGTGATATGAAAAACGGCCCGGTATCTTTTCTGAAAACCAGATATCTACGACCGAATCATCTTTTGTAAACACCCTAAGCTTGCCATGATATATACTCGAATCTCTTGTTACATCATTATATTCTATATCAACAATTCTCTTTACCTTACCTAAATCTACCACGCAATCCGACCCATCGCCTTTAATATGGCATCTTTTTTTGATTCCAAGTAATCAAGTTCCATAAAATCATCCCTCATCTCTTCCTCGGTAAGTGTTCCCTCCTTTAACTTTTCATCTAATTCAAAGATAGACCATACCCCATGTTTAGCAACGATTTTGTATATTTCTACCTCTATGTTCCTTAATTCCTTTTCTAGATATGTTTTAATGCTTTCTCTCTCCAATTTCTCTCGATCCATGTTAAGAGACTTAGCTAAATCTTCAATTATTTGCATGTAACACTCCTCCACTGTGTCTTTCTAAATTTCCAACCAATTTGATTCTATCATAATTAAGAACCATATTGCCCCCCTTAAAACTCCACACTCTTTTCTATATTCTCCCAATTTTCTACAAACCACTCATATGTCTTCTTTAACCCATCATTGAATTCAATCTGTGGTTCATATCCCAAAAGCTTCTTTGCTTTCTCAATAGAGGATAAAAGCCTTGTCTTGACATCCCAATCTCTTCTTTCTATATACATAACTCCGGCATCATTTCCTGTAAGCTCATTCACCATCTTTGCCATATCTATAACCTGCTGCTCCTGACCGGAACCAAGATTAATAGCTTCCCCAATTGCCTCTTCTTTAATACCCATTGCCAGTAAACCATCTATTATATCACCAACATAAGTCCAGTCCCTCGTTTCTGTGCCATCGCCTGTTATGGGTAATACCTGCTTTTTCATAGACCAATACATAAAATTAGGGATGACATTTCTATATTTTCCAGGTACTTCTCCAGGACCAAATACATTAAAAAATCTGGCATTAACAATAGGGAGATTGTACAAATTGTAGAAATAGTTGGTGTACAATTCTCCGAGCAGCTTTGTTACTTGATAAGGG
>CAZLTH010000221.1:0-3496 GCA_964562355.1 uncultured Syntrophomonadaceae bacterium
GGGATTCAACATATTTTTGTACTTTAAGTACAGATTTGTCGGCAAGATATCTAACTCCATGCCAATTTTTTCACCATCTATAAAATAGGGCGTTATAAAATCATAAACTTCCTTAAGGCTATGTAGAGGCTTAATATTTTGTAATGAGCTTTCCATCTCTGCTCTGCGTAAACTTTTTTTAACGAAAAGATAAGGTTCACCTTCTTCCGGAACAAAAAGATGAGCGTTTTGACCAGTTCCCGAAAAATAAAAGAGACCAGCCCTTTGGACAATCAAAGCAGCCTTAATGTTATTTTCTTTTAGGCTAATCTGCAACTTATGAATCCTTCGGTAAATCTCCTCTTGTGGAGTTTGACGATAATTAATGTTATTCATATTACCCTCCTTAAAAATTAGATAAATAGCTCTACGGTCACCCAATCATTTTCTGATGTAAGTAATTGTATGATGCGTTAGAAGTTTGCCTGCCATTGCGACTGTGATAAAGATTGAACCAGTAACAATACATCCGGGTCTTTCAAGGTCTTTCTGAAATGGCACTATCAGGGTATATTCTTCCTTGTCA
This sequence comes from uncultured Syntrophomonadaceae bacterium, assembly GCA_964562355.1. GTDB lineage: Bacteria > Bacillota > Dethiobacteria > PWVN01 > PWVN01 > CAZLTH01. The sequence continues at coordinate 566 of CAZLTH010000221.1, forward strand.
CTATAAGCTAAAGACCGGTCGGTATTATACTGGTCAAAAAAAAGAAAGTCGTTACCTACAAACTTTTAATTGGGCAATATACTCTTTTAATTGGGCAATTGTTAATTTCCAATATTTTGGGTCCCTCGTTGCAGCATAAAATGCCGCTGCACCATTTAGTGAGATTACAATAAAATTAGAAACTTGGTCAAGATCTAAACCAGGTTTTAACATACCCCTTTCTCCGGCCTCTTGCAGCCAACCCCTCAGTAGTTCGGCAAATTTTAGAAATCCATCTAGTATCCGGTCTTTCATCGCTTGAGATTGACCGGATTGACCGGAAAGCTCAACCAGCATATTCAGGAAAAAGCAACCACCTTTGAAGGTGTCCTCGCCAATGTAGTGACGCATGTCATTTTCTACTATCTTCTCCAATCTGCCCAGAGGATCCAATGTGTCTTTAACTTCCCTGAATACGATATCCCGCCATATACCGGTGGCTTCCTCATATGCTACCCACCAGATTTCCTCTTTGCTTTTGAAGTGAGCATAAATACCACCTTTTGTCAGTCCTGTCGCTTTCTGAATATCGTTGATCGAGGTGTTGAAAAACCCCGTGACGGAAAACAAATGCGTGGAAGTTTCAATGATGCGACTGCGTGTATGTTCACCTCTAGTTTTCACATATGTTCACCCCTAGTTTTCATATTAATAAAATACCGACCAGTTGTTATTTATTTTATCCTATGTTATATTTTTTGTCAAGCAATTTTCCATATAAAGTTTGCGCTCTCTGGAAACGAGGTTATGCTTCCCGAAGCCGACCTGGAGATGAAGGTGGCAGAGCGGGAAGGTTTTGCCCGGGAGATTGTTTCCAAGGTGCAGACTAGGCGAAAAAATGCCGGGTTGGAGTTGACTGACCGTATTATCCTGGAGTATCAGGCGAGGGAAGAGGTTGCCGTTGCCATGGAGGTTTTCACAGGGCACATCAACGAAAAGGTTCTTGTTGATAAGTTTGAACGCCTGGAGGGCACAGGGGAAGAATTGGAACAAAAACAAAATTAAACATATACAAAAGACTGTGGTGTGAAGTTAATCCCAAAATCAGCAAGTGTGAGCGGCTTTTTATACTTTTTAACCTTACCTAGTTGATATGCTACTGCTTTGTCTTCATTATAAGACGTGATCTCTCTCTTCGACACTTGAAGATGATTTAGTTTGTTCTGTTATCTTCTGCTGTAACCAAAGATTAACCAAAGTTTCTACTTTTATGCCGCGTTGATTTGCTTGTTTCTCCACCGAAAAAAGCAAATCTAATTCAATCGGAATAGCACATAATATTTTAAACTCAACATCAGGCGAGTCAGTATCAAAATCAGTAAAGTCATGCGTATCCCAGAAGTTTCCCATCTTTTCTAGCGTGTCTGCTTTTGAAATACTGCTTAATTTACTTTCGTCCATACGATTTTCTCTCCTTTTTGCTCATGTCACGAGCACTTATACTCGCCGAGGTCATAGATTCGCATTTCTTATTGCCTGAATTTTAACGCTGTGCAACTAATAAAATATCATCCGTGTTCATCCAGGGGGCTCTCCAAGCCCCGTTAACTATTAACTATTAACTGATAACTGATAACTGGTAAAATGTAAGTTAGTGGTCTTCGACAATATAGTTGCATTAAAATACGATTATATTGCCTCACCGAGTATAAACCGTCCCCCTTGTCACTCCTCTGTTACTCTCGTAATCAAGAAACAACCGCAGACAGCCCTAGTTCTTCACTTTTATCAAGTAAAAGTGCCGAAATATATTCAATATCGCTTATATCCTGCGCATACCACCTGCGCCGTATGGTAGTAATTGTATACGCTACTGCTCCAATTATTAGTCCTATAACTGTTGTACTAAAAGCAATAATCAAACTTTGGGCAAGTACTGCAATATTGCCTTCGATAAGACCTACAAGCCCTGGTCCTAAAGGAATCAATGTGCCCATCAACCCCAACATGGGTGCAATTTGTGCCACTATCCTGGTTGGTTCTAATTTCTTCAAAACACGTAATTCATAGTCCTGCAATTTTTTTTCAACCTGAACATAATACTGTTCTTTGCTAACACTTTTTATAACAGAAGCCAGCTCGCTGGTATAGTTAGCAACCAGCAAATTAGAACAGGAACTTTTAAGAACTACTGCCGATTCAGCAAATTTCTTGGCGTTCATTAATTGCTTAACTTTCAGCATGCCTGTTTCTGTTTTCTTAATATCACGATTTCTTAATGAATACTCAGAAATAAATTCACCTAGCTTTACCAGTGTCCACCCGGTTAATAGCAGCAAGGCCAACATTACAGGGTACAAAAGAGCAGTTGAAAAAAGATGCAACACCGCTTGCAATAACCCTAAGCTTCCCATTTAGCATACCTCCCTTTAATAAATCCCAGAAAAATAAACGTAGCATAAAACACAATTGGTATTAAAAAATCCTTTACCGGCATTATCTCTTCAAACGAAGTAGAAACATACAAACCATTTGCAAAATAAGTCGGCAACAACAACACGGCAACTAATAAGCTCAATCCAGCAGCAGTCATCAATTTTCCCAAAATCAATGGCGCATCTTTCCATCGCCTTAAATAAAAAGAAGTAGCCACAATCACAACAAAAAACACGCTACCAATCAATATCCCTATGCGCAAACTGCTTAGTTGAAAGATTTCGGACAACAGTCCTGTTGCCAACATAACGGAAACAACCAGCAGGGGACAGGGTACAACCAGCACCCAAAAAGATTGTCTGGAAACATTGGTTCCTTTTTGCCATTTTTTAACTGTATAGATACCCAACAAAAGCAAGCACAAAGCCATTATTGCGTAAAATAACGGTAATATTTTTACCAGCCTTAGAATTAGAGATAAATTTAGGCCACTGCCAAAAATATAACCAATCACGG
>CAZLTH010000222.1:0-3476 GCA_964562355.1 uncultured Syntrophomonadaceae bacterium
CCCAACTATAATCACATCAAATTTCTTCTTTTTCAAATCATTCGCTCCTATACTTACAACTTCCTATTTCTAACTTCCAATTATCCTTGTGCTACTGTAACTACTAAGCCTCTTGTCTATTCTTCTCTGTCCTTAAAATTTTCTCAAAGTTGCCTAAGCTGTTGCAGCATATACCAGAGTGAGCCTTGATTTTATTAATCAAAAGGAGCGGAGAATCTTGAGGAAAGCAGGGCAATCTGTTTGACCGAGAGAAGCGAGGGGCTTAGTAACACGTCAGATTAGCATAAGCAAGCGGAGCAACAATCCGCATCCAAATGTTAGTTTGCCGTGACTTAGTAACACTGCCCGAAAGATTTGAGCACCGATACACATATAAAATCCAGCGAACGTGGTATTGCTGCAGCAGCTTAGCCGAGTAGTTACGTGCGACTAACAGCTCGCTTCCAACCCGCATACAACTTTTCTCTCTTTTCTTCCTCCATCTGTGGTTTGAAAAGTGACTCACGATGCCAATTCACAGCAAGTTCTGCCTGGCTAGGCCAGTAACCTACTGCCAATCCGGCTAGGTAAGCCGCACCTAAAGCTGTTGTCTCGGTAATAACTGGTCGTTCCACCACACATCCCAAAATATCAGCCTGAAAATGCATCAGGAAATCATTTTGCACGGCCCCACCATCCACACGCAATATTTTCAGCTTAATCCCGGCATCAATCTCCATAGCTTCCAGAACATCACGAGTTTGGTAGGCAATTGACTCCAGCGTAGCCCTGATGATATGCGCATTGGAAGAGCCACGCGTCAAGCCCATAATGAGGCCACGTGCGTACATGTCCCAGTAGGGAGCTCCCAGACCGGTAAAAGCAGGCACAACATAAACTCCACCGCTATCAGCAACTTTGGTGGCATAATATTCGGACTCTGCGGCAGTCTTGATTAAACCAAGCTCATCTCTCAACCATTGTACAGCCGCTCCGGCGATAAAAACAGCACCCTCTAAGGCATACTCAACACGACCATCAATCCCCCATGCTATGGTGGTCAAAAGCCCATGCTCGGATTTAACAGGTTCTGCGCCGGTATGCATCAACATAAAGCATCCTGTCCCATAGGTATTCTTGGTCATACCCTTTTCATAGCAAACCTGACCGAAGGTCGCTGCCTGCTGGTCTCCGGCAATACCAGCAATAGGTATTGCCGCCCCCAATATGCCAGCAGCTGTATCGCCGTAAACTTCACTGGACGGCTTAACTTCCGGCAACATAGAGAGCGGAATATCTAGAGCAGCAAGGAGTTCCTCGTCCCAGGTAAGAGTGAAAATATTATAAAACAGGGTTCTGGAGGCATTGGAATAATCAGTTATGTGCAGGCGACCATTGGTCAGCCGCCAGATTAACCAGCTATCAACAGTTCCAAACCTCAACTCCCCTTTTTCTGCCTTTCCCCTAGCTCCTTTCACATTATCCAGCAACCATTTAATTTTAGTGCCGGAAAAATAGGCATCTACCACCAAGCCAGTCTTATCTCTAAAAAAACTTTCCAGCCCCTTATCTTTCAATTCATCGCAAATACCAGCAGTTCTTCTGTCTTGCCAGACAATAGCATTGTGAATTGGTTGCCCGGTCTTGGCGTCCCAAACAATCGTGGTCTCTCTTTGATTTGTTATCCCCATAGCCACAATCTGTTCCGGCAAAATAGCTGCTTTTTTTATAACAACTACAATTACTTCTAGGGTTATTTGCCAGATCTCGTTAGCATCATGTTCCACCCAGCCCGGTTGAGGGTAAAGCTGGGTGAGTTCTTTTTGCGACCTGCCGACAATTTTAACATCCTGATCAAAAATTATAGCCCGGGAACTTGTCGTGCCCTGATCAACAGCTAAAATATATTTTTTCATTGTTATAGCCATTCCTTTCGCTTTTGCTCGGACTCCCGACTCGGCTATCTGCCTGTGCGTCGCCTGCCTGTGCGTCGCACGCAGACGAGCACGCAGACGGGCACACAGACAGGTCGCCGTCGTCAGCACTCGTTTGTCCTCGTCCTCCTCGAACTCACCACTTTTCACTTTCCACTTTTCACTTTTCACTTTTCCTTACGACCTCGAAGTTTACCACCGGCTCTAATGCCTGTTCCGGGTAAATCTGTCCGGAGTTTGGTGGCATGGAATTATACACCCACTCAATATCAATTATACCCAGTGTAACACCTCTATAGCGCTTGTACCCCTGAAATTTTCCTCTTATCAGGACAGACTCCAGCGCTGTTGTAACGCCAAGTACTCCCACAGTTGTCCCCGGCAGCAAGCTGGTAAGCTCATCTTTATACATGCCCAGAGAAAAGACCAATCTCCTGCTGTCAGCTGCTTGGCACTGCAAAGCTGGGATAATCTTCGGAAAGCCGTCTTCTCCTGGATACGAGATGAATTTCAGGGCAGTAAGCCTGTTAAACAGTTTCTCGGCATAGGGTTTAAGAATTCTCTTCTCTATATTGGTCCTAGCGGCGCTCATGGCAAGCTTTGTGAAAAGTGTGGCTTGCACCGCTTTAACTACAGGCAAGGTTACCGGCTCCGCTACTTCCACTAAATCCAGGTAATGTACACTGCTTACCGGAAAATAAGCATTGTAGCGCTGCATGGGCATCTCCTTATATTTATCCAGCTCCAAGCCGGCACTTTCTTTATGTGTCCACTTCGCCTTGCCACGCCACATCCTTTTGTTTTGAGGTGTCAAAATAAAAAAAGAGACCCGGGGATCATTTTGCATATACCATTTGCTAAGCCCACGGCAAAACTGCCCGATAGTCATCTTGTCAGGACTTTGCGCCATGAGAGTGTTTAAAAATGTCAAGTGCACAAGCCCCTCCGGATTCAAACAGGAAACAACAGCAAACTTTTCCAGAGGCGCAATAGCTTTAATTTCCTCTTCTGTAAATACACTCCTCATAACCATCTATGTGCCCCACCTCTCCTTGCATAAATTTTTGGCAATTACTTAGGTTGTCAGGTTCACGGTTCACGGTTCACGGTTCACGGTTTAAGCACCTTGTTCTCCAACCTGGAGGCTGATTAGCACAACCCATCTTCGGTCCCTACTGAGTCACTGAGTCACTGAGTCACTTAGTCACTCTTCACCCACCGCTCCACTCCAATGCACAATAGCAGAATCCACCCCTGAACTTCTGGCAATCTCAGCAAGCTCTTCCATTTGACTTCTGTTCAAAAGAGGACTCTGCTTGTACCCCCAATCCAGTCCTAGCCGTAAATACTTCTTCCGGCAAAGGTTGTTAAAGGCACAAAGTTCCCAGCGGCTTACCACGCCGCTAAGATTGGCGGCAATGAAACTACCGATACCCTTGATATTATTTCCACTTGCTGTCGTCTCCGGAATAATAGGCGTTCTTATCCAAAGCTTTGTGGGGCAGGAGTGTTCCTGCATGTAGCCGGAGAGATATTTAATGTTTGCAAGTATTTTGGCATTTG
>CAZLTH010000223.1:0-3476 GCA_964562355.1 uncultured Syntrophomonadaceae bacterium
GATTTTGTTTCCAGAGCAGTGGATTTTGATTTTATTTTCAATACAATTCCCGCACCTGTATTAACGGAAGACAGTATTAAAAATCTAAATAAAGAAACCCTGCTTTTTGACCTTGCTTCGAAACCTGGTGGAATAGATTTTTTAGCAGCAAAGAAATACTCTATACAATTTCTTCATGTTTTGGGATTGCCTGGTAAAGTTGCACCTGTTTCTGTTGGAAAAATACTTTTCCAAGTTTACTTGCCAAAAATATTGACTCATCTAAAAAGAGGGAATTTGAAGTTAGGAGGAGAAGAATTATGAAACTGGAAGGAGTTAAAATCGGCATCGCTCTTACAGGTTCTCACTGCTCTCTGGATAAAGTTTTCCCCCAAATAAAGAAAATGACATCGGAAGGGGCAAAAGTAGCTGCAATAATTTCTCCCGCTATTGATCATACTGATACCAGATTTGGAGAATCAACGATCTGGAAAAAGAAAATTGTTCAACTTACAGGGGAAAAAATACTAAACACAATAACCGGAGCAGAGCCTGTAGGTCCCAAAAATTTATTTGATGTTATTATTATAGCTCCTTGTACAGGAAATACTATGGCTAAGTTGGCTAATGCTATTACCGATACAGCTGTTTTAATGGCGGCCAAAGCTCAACTTAGGAATAGAAAACCCTTATTGTTGGGGATTTCAACCAACGATGCCTTAGGCATTAATGCTAAAAATCTAGGTATCTTATTAAACTCAAAAAATATATTTTTCATCCCTTTTCGCCAAGATAGTCCCTACCATAAGTCAAACTCAGTAGTTGCCGCTATGGATCTTATGATTCCAGCTGTGGAGGCAGCCTTAGAAAATCGTCAGTTACAACCCGTTCTTCTAGGTTATAAAGAAGATGATTTTAAAATAAGTTGAGGTAAGGAGAGATTATTTTTGCAACTTATTATACAAAAATTTGGCGGTTCTTCTTTAGCCACCAAAGAGAAAAGAGAAATTGCGGTAAAGCATATTTTACAAACGAAACGTGATGGTTATATGCCGATTGTAGTGGTTTCTGCAATTGGACGCAGGGGCGATCCTTATGCGACGGATACTTTGATTGATTTGGCTCATAATGAAAACAGCAACCCTGACGAAAGAATACTAGCTTTTCTTTTATCCAATGGCGAGAACCTATCTGCTGCCGTACTGGCCTTGCATTTAAAAGCAAAAAACTGTTCTGCTGTGGCTTTAACCGGAAGCATGGCCGGAATAGTTACAACTGAAAACTATTTGGATGCCGTAATAAAAAGAATCAAAAAAGATACTTTGCTGAAGATTGTTCAAAAAAAATGCGTAGTTGTAATTTCTGGATTTCAAGGCATCAATGAAAAAGGCGAAATAACAACTTTGGGAAGGGGTGGTAGTGATACGACAGCTGTAGCTATGGGAGCTGCTTTGTCAGCTAAAAAGGTAGAAATTTTCACAGATGTTGCTGGCCTTATGACTGCTGATCCACTCATGGTTCCCCAAGCCAAACCTATTCCTAAAGTTTCTTACAGTGAAATATTGCAAATGGCCCATGAGGGAGCTAGAGTTATACATCCAAAAGCTGTTGAAATTGCCATGGAATTTAATGTGCCTGTAGTAATCAAGAATGCTGACAATCAGGATGAAAAGACTATAGTTTCACACTATCAAGGTAAAAAATTTGGAGAGGTAAAAGATACAAGAATAATTACAGGGATTACTCATATAAATAATCTAGTACAAATAAATGCTACAGCAGTGTCCGCTGAATTAGAAGAAAAGATGTTTCGGAAATTAGCAGAAGAAAAAATAAGTATTGATTTAATTAATATTTTTCCTGATAGAAAAGTATTTACGGTAATGGCAAACAAGGCAGAGGAAACCCAAGAAGTATTGCAAAACTTAGAAATAAAGGTATTGGTTATAAAAAATCTATCTAAGGTAACACTTATTGGGGCAGGGATGAGAGGAGTTCCTGGTGTTATGTCAAAAATAATTTCAGCCCTAAAAAGAAGCGAAATCCCAATACTACAAACTGTAGATTCTCATATTAATATATCTTGCTTGATTGAAGAGAGGTACGTGGAAAAAGCTATGTGTTTATTGCATCATGAATTTTCTTTAGATATAGAAACAGTTTGAATGTAAATAGTTGTTTTGTTATAATAGAGAGTAAGAATTTATATTAAAGGAAAAGACAAGGGACGGAGGTAAGTAAAATAGTGCAATGTATATTTGGAAAACTTATTACTGCTATGATTACCCCTTTTAGTAACAAGAATCAAGTAGATTATCAGAAGGCGGCAGATCTAGCAGAGTTTCTCTTGGAAGAGGGTTCTGAAAGCATTCTTCTCTCAGGCACTACCGGTGAGTCGCCGTCATTAAAAAGCGAAGAAAAGCTGCAGCTTTTTCAAGTAGTTAAAGAAAGAGTAGGGAGCAGAGCTAAAGTAATTGCCGCTACCGGATCTAATTCTACAGAGGCATCATTGGAGTTAAGTATTAAAGCAGCTGAAATCGGCATTGATGGTTTGATGTTAGTAACTCCTTATTATAATAAACCACCTCAAAGCGGATTAAGGGAGCATTTTAAAGTAATTGCTGAATCAGTGCCTCACCTTCCGGTGATGTTGTATAATGTTCCCAGCAGAACAGGTGTTAACTTGACAGCAGAAACTGTCATAGATCTCTCAAAAACCAACAATATTGTTGCTCTCAAAGAAGCCGGCGGAGACTTGAATCAGGTAGCAAAAATTATTCGTGATTGTACTAATGATTTTTCTCTTTATAGCGGAAATGATGCCGAAACACTTCCTATCCTCTCCTTGGGAGGTAAAGGTGTTGTAAGTGTTGCCGGACATCTAGTTGCAAAAAAGATAATCAATCTGATGGAAAGCTTTTTTTCCGGAAACCACAAAGAAGCTGCTCTCATTCACAGGGAGTTATTACCCATTTTTGAGATTTTGTTTATTAGTACCAACCCTCTACCACTGAAAGCAGCTTTAAAGTTACTGGGTCTTGATACAGGCAGACATCGTCTTCCTCTAAATGAGTTAGAACCTGATAAACTTAAAATTTTACATAAAGTATTACGAGATGAAGGGATATTGTAGGGCGAGTGACGGGATAAGTGACTAAGTGACTGAGTGACTAAGTGACTGAGTAAGGACGAGGTACGACGGGGGTTTGGGTAGTGACGGGAAGAGATTAAGAGATCAAGTGGGGAACGAGGAGAAGAGAGGAAGCTTTTGGTCTATTAACCTTTTAGCCTCTTAACCTCGCATTCCATCGTGCTTCGTCCTTACTGACAGCCGTAGAGCCTGCTCTGAGCGAGCTTGCGAGTCGAATGGGTCTTTTGTCTCAAATTATACTACTATGTGTTTTTATACAAGTTGTTTTTTAGTCATTACTTAGTCACTGGACAACAATGATGGTTTATTCTGAAAAGCCTTATTTTCAGGAATAAGGCTTTTTAGT
>CAZLTH010000224.1:0-3470 GCA_964562355.1 uncultured Syntrophomonadaceae bacterium
GCGGCAGAAACCAGTGCTATCATGTCTCATCTTACCGAGTTGGTAAGAGGCAAGGAGGGGAGATGATGGCACGTCTCTTTGTGGAGGATTACTCTTTTCAGCTATCCAAATATGGTTATAACTATTGTGGTGATGTTTTGAAAGTGAAACGTACGTCAGAAGCAACTTTGGCTGTACTCGCTGATGGTATGGGAAGTGGTATTCCCGCCAATATGAGTGCAAATCTGGTTATAGAGTATCTCCTAGGACTTTTAAACGAAGGTCTTACCATTGCAGAGGCTGTACAAACCTCATTAAGGTCTTTGCGGCGAGCGAGGCTTAATGAAGGTCCTTGGAGCGCTTTTAATGTTGCTCGTATATCTCCTGATGGCGAGGTGCAGGTTTACTCCTATGAATCACCGTTACCTTTGCTTCTAACGGCGCACGGTGTAGAAGATTTAAGTTTTAACCCCCAGTTCTGGGAAGGTGAAATTGTTCAGGAAGTTTCTACTCATATAAGACCCGGTGAGGCTTTATTGTTTTTTACTGATGGGATAACGCAGGCCGGACTAGGGCGTAATTTGCGCAATGGTTGGGGGGAGAGTGGGCTTAAAAAATACCTAGCCAGAACAAATCTAGGCAAACGACCGGCCCAGGGCACTAAAGTTACTAGGGGTATTGTTTATGAAGCTGCTTCGATTGCCCAGAATCGTCCGGCTGATGATATCTCTTCTCTTCTTCTTTACCTGCGTAGCCCCAGAGTGTTGCATATTTTGGTAGGACCGCCTGCTAAAAAAAGTAAAGACAGCCAAGTTATGAAAGATTTTTTGGCAGCTGTGGGAACCAAGGCGGTTTTTGGGGGCACAACTACCAAGATATTGGCTAGCCATATGGGGCTTACTCCCAAAATATTTCCCGGTGAGTTTGGCGCCCCGGCTCATTATAAAATTGAAGGCATTGATCTTGCCTGTGAAGGTGCGATAACCCTTAATCGCACAAACAACATTTTTGATGAGCCAGAATTGGCCGATAAGGCGGGATATGGAAGTGAACGGCTGATAGAGTTATTCGTGGAGGCCGATGAGGTTTATTTTTGGACCGGTCAGTCAACCAACCCGGCCAACATTACTGCGCTAAAACCGGCAGGTATGTTGCCGCGCAATAAGGTGGTGGCTGCTCTGGCAGAAAAATTGCGCCTTGCAGGTAAATTTGCTGATATTATAAAGGTATGAGTATCAGTCTGCGGACTGCAGTTTACAGTTTACAGTTTACAGTTTACAGTTTACAGGGGTTGCGAGGTTGTGGGTTTGCGGCTGGAGAACAAGGTGTCTCTGCGCCATCACCCCTCCCCTGGTGGGGTGAAGACGAGGAGTACGAGTCTGAACGAGTCCTGCCGACGGCGATAGCCGAGTCAGGAGTCCGAGGGGGCTTGGGGGGAGGGGGCGGTCTCTCCAACTTCTTATCTCCAAATCTCAGCCCCCGTCCAACCTCCAACCCATTCGACTCGCTTTTTGCTCGCTCAGAGCTTGCCCTGAGCGACCGAAGGGAGTCGAACGGGGCAGGCTCTCCCACCTCTAACTTCCAATTCGCAGCCAGGTGAGGAAGACAAAAAGGGCCCAGAGTTTGCGACTGTTATCCTTCTTTCCCATTAGGTGTTCACGGTATAGTTCTTGGGCTTTTTTTCTGTTTATCCAGTGGGGAGCGGTTTCTATTGTTAGCAATTCCTGAAAATATTTTTGAAACTTCTTTTCTTTCAGCCAGAGTCGGGTCGGTACCGGAAAGCCTTTTTTGGGACGATTTACCACCTCTTCAGGTAGCAAATATTTGAAAGCTTGTCGTAGCAGGTATTTTGTTTGTCCTTGAAAAACTTTATATTCTGTGGGAATAGTGGCGGCGAACTCAAAAACTTTATGATCGAGAAAGGGAACTCTTAACTCTAGGGAATTGGCCATGGTCATTTTATCTGCTTTGACTAGAATATCTCCCGGCATCCAAGTATGAATATCAATATACTTCATTTTGGTAACCTCATCATACCCGGAGGCTTCCTCAAACAGGGGAGCTGTTACCAGTTGTGGGTCAACTGGCTTTATTTCCGGGGAGAGAATCTCCCTTTTTTCTTGCGTATCAAAAAGAAAAGCATTACCAAAATAACGATTTTCCAGAGGGATATAGCCTCTGGCCAAAAAACTCTTTCCGGGCATTCCTTGGGGAAGAATTCGTTCACTGGCTTTATATAAAACTCGCCGCATAGAGGAAGGAAGTTTTTCATAAGTTGCCAAGCTTGAGGCTTCCCGGTAGATGTCATAGCCTCCGAAAACCTCATCGGCCCCTTCTCCAGATAAAGTAACGGTTATCTTTTTGGCGGCCATTTGGGCAACAAAAAAAAGAGCCATAGCTGCCGGATCGGCAACTGGTTCATCAAGATACCATACTAGGTGTGGCAGGTATTGCAGGAAATCTTCTGGCGTAATAATCTGCTCGTGATGTTCTGTTCCTAGGTAACGAGCAGTTGTTCTGGCTTCCGCCAGCTCACTATAGTCTGTTTCTGCATAACCTACACTGAAAGTCTGCAAAGGTTGTTTTTTAGCGGCGAGGGCTGCCGTTATTGAAGAATCAATGCCGCCACTGAGAAAAGCTCCCAGCGGCACATCGCTTGCTAGGTGCAGGTCAACGGTCTCTTGAATAATAAAGCGACACTCTTCGGTAAGTTGAGAGAGCGGCTTGGAAACAGGCTGAAAGGCAGCTTGCCAGTATCTTTTAGGTTGTGGTTTTTCTCCGGGACGGCAGAGGAAATAATGGGCCGGAGGGAGCTTGAAAATATCTTTGTAGATGGTCGCTGGTTCAGGAACATACTGGTAAGTGAGATAATGAGAAAAAGAAGTTTCACTGCCTTCTCTGCTGACATAAGGTAATTTAAGCAATGCTTTGGTTTCCGAGGCAAAAGCTAAAATACTGGTATTATAAAAATAAAAAAAGGGTTTAATACCGAACCTGTCCCGGGCGGCAAAAATAATTTCTTGCTTGCTGTCCCAGAGAACAAAAGAAAACATACCTCTAAGTTTTTCTAGGCAGCCTTCTCCTATCTCCTCATAAAGATGCAGTATAACCTCGGCATCGCTTTGCGAACGAAAGCAGTGTCCCTTTGCCTGCAACTCTTTTCGCAGTTCTTTATAATTATAAATTTCCCCATTACAGACTAGCCAGAGGTTTTTATCCTCATTGCTCATTGGCTGTTTGCCTGTTTCCAAATCAATCACTTTTAAACGCTTAAAACCTAAACTTATCCGGTCATCTAAATAACTATCTTCCTCATCAGGTCCCCTGTGGGACATGGTCTCCAACATCGTTGAGAGTAGCTCTCTACTGTTCTTCTCCCGGCGTTGCCCTAAAAACCCACAAAATCCGCACACGCTATCTACCCCCTCCCTCTTACAATACTCCTTTTTTACTTATATTATGAGCGAGAGGGGTGAAAAGTGAAAAGTGAA
>CAZLTH010000225.1:0-3469 GCA_964562355.1 uncultured Syntrophomonadaceae bacterium
TTGAGAATGTCCATAGTGATCATTATATACTAATGTCACTTTATGGACAATTCCCGTTTTGAATTTTACCTTATAGTTTTACCTTTTTAGTTTTTCGCTTTGACTTGAAATTATGAATTATCAGGAATTCTTAGGGAAATTAGGAAGAGGCGCTGTAGAACCAATTTATCTCTTCTTCGGTGAAGAAGACTTCCTGAAAGAGGAAGCTTTAAAGAAATTAATGGCTTATCTCCTCAGGCCGGAGACGGCTGACCTTAACTATCAACTTTTTTACGGAAGGGAAGTTAAGGGCGGAGAGATTAGTGAGGCGGCCTCAACGCTTCCCTTCGGCTCTGAGAAGAGATTGGTAGTAGTAAAAGAGGCTGACCGGTTACCTGCATCCCATAAGGAGGAAATCATAAGATATGCCCAGGCTCCTTGCTCCTCCACCTGCTTAGTCCTCATAGCCTCCAAAGTTGATCGCCGTGGGAGGTTCTACTCCAGTCTTACAAAGTCAGGGAAAGAGGTCTCGTTCAAGTTAATTTATGAAAAAGACTTCATCAATTGGATTATCTTCAGGGGCAGGGAGAGGGGAAAGCGGATAACTCCCCGAGCTGCCTTTGAACTTGTAGAGAGAGTAGGTAAAAGTTTGAGAGAGCTCGACAATCAATTGTCCAAGCTCCTTATCTATGCTGGTGATAAAAAGGAGATCAGCGCAGAAGAGGTAAGAGCTTTGGTGGGAGAATCCAAGGAAGTGAAGACTTACCACTTAACCGAAGCTATCGGTGAGAAGCACAGGGGCAAAGCCCTCAAAATATTGAGCAAGTTGCTGGAAGAGGAAAGGAAAGCCCCTGAGCTCATTGGGCTCATTACCTATCAGATGAGGAAAATGGCCAGGGTTAATGCCAGAATAGATAGAGGAGAGGCTCAGAATGAGGTGCTTGAATCCCTTGAGATACCTACCTTTTTGTGGAGAAGATTTATCGCCCAGATAAAGAATTTCTCCCCTGAAAAGTTGAGGGAAAACTTCTACCATCTGCTCCAGGCCGACCTTCAGTCAAAGTCAGGAAGACTAAGTCCCCGTTTAGTCCTTGAACTCCTGGTAATTAAGCTATGTGGTTGAAAGCTTGTTCACCTTCTTAGCTAAACGGGACTTGCGGCGCCGGGCCGTATTCTTATGGATTACTCCCTTAGAGGCAGCTCGATCCAGAGCACGAGTAACTTTAACCAAAATAGCTTTTGCCTCTTCACCCTTTTTAAGGTCAATAGCTCGGTGAAGGTTCTTCACCAGGGCCTTCAGGGCCGCCTTGACCCTCAGGTTCCTGGCCCAACGCTTGCGGTCTGTCTTCAAGCTCTTCTTGGCTGACTTGGTCACTGGCATACTGATTCCTCCTTATGGACTAATGCTTTAGCAATTCAGTTTTGGCATAGCCCTTCGCCGGTTTGCTCGGTCTCTGGCACATCGCATAAGATTCATGCAAGAATACCACATCAGGCAGTGCTTGTCAAACTCTTTAGAATTTGCTAAAATCAGAAAGAAATGAGAACGTCAGGAGAGGAGAGACTGGCCAGGTCTGCTGGTGGAATTGGATTAGCTACGCAAGCCAGCCGCATCTTAGGGCTCCTGCGCGATATCCTCATCGCCTCCCATTTCGGGACGGGTATCTATGCAACTGTCTTCATAGCTGCTTTCCGCATTCCCAATCTGTTTCGCCGCCTCCTGGGAGAAGGAGCGCTTTCCGTAAGCTTCATTCCTATCTTCACCGATTATTTAACTAAAAGTAAGGAGGATGCCTGGCGGATGGCTATAGTTATCTTCAACCTCTTAGCCATAACATTAGCCGGGTTAACCCTTCTGGGAAGCCTGGGAGCCCCCCTCTGGGCAAGATTAATACTCAGCCGCTTCTCCCTGGAACATCAGGAGATGATGGGTCGCATCCTGAGAATTATCTTCCCCTATATTTTCCTCATCGGGCTGGCAGCTCTTGCCGGGAGTATTCTCAACTCCTTCAATCACTTCGCTGTCCCCGCTCTCTTCCCAGCTATCCTTAACCTATCCATGATCACTGCCCTCCTCTTCCGCGTTAAGCCGGAAAGCGAGGAAGGAATTCGGACGTTGGCTCTGGCCGTCCTGATAGGGGGACTGGGACAAATCCTCATCCAGGTTCCAGTGCTCATAAGAAAGGGGATGCCGTTAAAATATCAAAGATCAAATACGGTGAAGCAGTGCTGGCCAAAGGCCGGTATCAAAGATCAAAGATATCATCCTCTCAGGCATCCAGCGGTAAATAGAATAATCGGCCTCATGGGCCCGGCAGTGGTGGGGGTAGCTGTCTATCAGATAAATATTCTGGTTGATACTATTATCTGCGGCCGCTTCAAGTCAATTGTGGGAGAGGAAGCCATCGCCTCTCTCTACTTTGGCTCCCGACTGATGCAGTATCCTCTGGCCATCTTCGCCACGGCTATGGCCACGGTCGTTTTTCCGACTATGGCTGACCAGGTCTCACGGGAAAGGATGGAAGAATTAAAGACAACCCTTCTCTTTGCCTTGAGGTGGGTATTCTTCCTGATTATCCCCTCTTCCATTGGGCTGATAGTTCTGAGAAGTCAGATAATTTCACTGATCTTCGAGAGGGGTGCTTTTGGTCTTGCCTCCACTCAGAGCTCAGCCAGTGCCTTGCTTTATTATTCTATTGGACTTTTTGCCTATGCGGGAGTGTTGATAACTAACCGGGTCTTCTATTCGCTGCAAGATATGAAAACTCCGGTCAAGATAGGGTGCGTGGCCATGGTGCTAAACATAATTCTTAATCTTGTTCTAATGCACCCTTTGAGGTTGGGAGGATTGGCTCTGGCTACATCATTATCGGCATTAATAAACCTGAGCCTTCTCCTTTATGTCTTAAGTAGAAGAATTGGGGGAGTGAACGGGAAAGCTATTTTTAACTGCCTCTTGCGCATTACCTCGGCTTCCCTTTTCATGGGTCTTGTCTGCTATCTGGTAGCCGGAGCTCTTATGGTGGAGCCGGGCACAGCCAGCACAACCCAGAAATGCCTCCAGGTGTTTATACCCATCTTAGCTGGAATAATAACCTTTCTCCTTATCTCCTTCTCCTTCAGATTTGAGGAAGCAAAGTTTCTTAAAGGACTTCTGTTTAAGCGTCTCAGTAAACATTAGCCGCCACCACCAAGCAACCACTGCACTCCACAGCCATCCGAACGGCAATCCCTCAATTATGGGACAAACCTCAATTTTAAGAGCGACTTGCCCAGATAAGCCCTCGTCTTATAATCTCCTTAACCTCAGGGACATCAAAATCCTGTAGGTTATGCCCCAGAGAACAGTAAAAGACGCGGCCATTGCCCCACCTACGCTTCCAAACCACGGGCATAACGCATCCTTTGACCCAGGAAGCATCATCGCAGTGAAAGGTTGTTGTTGCCAGCACTTCATTTGAAGGGTCTACATGCATGTAATATTGCTCTG
>CAZLTH010000226.1:0-3462 GCA_964562355.1 uncultured Syntrophomonadaceae bacterium
ATCTTTTCCTCATAGATATTTTCTGGACGCATTTTCCTGCCTCCTCACATTATTATTAAGTTTTTTAACCCTCATGGAAATGGTTATATCCACGTGCGGTTAAAGGCATTTTTCTCTCACCGCACATTATACACACACCGTCATTTTTAGCAACTACTTTACCTATAACGGTAAAATTAACGCCCTTATCAGCCAAGGCTTTCTGTGCAGGCAAAAAATTAGTTTCCTCCAGCGTAACAAGCAGTTCATAGTCTTCCCCACCATAAAGTGCCCAGTCCAAACAATCTATTTCCAGTATTTTCCCTGCTACTCTTGTTTCTTTATCCACTGGCAGATTATCTGCATAAATAAGAGCACCAACAGCACTGCTCGCACAAATATGATTAACCTCACTGGCTAAGCCGTCACTGATATCAATCATCGCCGAAGGATTGCCCATTTTAACTAAAATAGCGGCGGCTTCAACACGAGGAAGCGGTTTCAAATGTGCTGTTATTAAACTATTGGCTATTCCTGCTGTCAGCTTCTTTTTACTGCTCTCTGAAAGCAATAATTTGAGACCAGCACCTGCAGCACCTAACCTGCCGGTAACCGCAATCACATCTCCAGGCTTGGCACCACTCCTGGTAACAGGGCTACTCTCGCTTTCACCCAAGACCGTAACATCCAAGACAAGCTGTGGTGCCTTAACAGTATCTCCGCCAATAATGTTAACAGCATATGTGGTAGCCAGCTCCTGTATGCCAGCATATAGTTTTTCGGCATATTCCAGATCAATATAGGCTGGCCAACCGACAGAGATAAGCGCATAGCGTGGCACCCCTCCCATAGCTGCAATATCACTTAAGCTTACTGCCAGAGCCTTGTAGCCCAGTTGCCAGGGTGTGATTTTATCAAGAAGAAAATGCTGTCCTTCGACCAGCATATCACTGGTTGCCAGCATATATTTGTTGCCTGTAACCTTGAAAGCCGCCGCATCATCACCAATCCCTAAAACTACTGTCTGGTCATAAGCACGCATGTTTTTGGTGAGATGTTTTATTAAACCAAATTCTCCCAAGTCCTTTAGCTGCACGACACTCCCTCCCGGATATATTTTTCAAGCAAACTCACAGTTCTTGTTTTAGATTATACACCACCCCGGGTCAAATGACCTAAAGGTATTATACCACAGACTGTAATTTTCGTAACTACACCCATAGACTATTTTGTCATGTTATTGACAATTCCAGTGCTATTTTAAAAATTATCGTAACTATATCCAGTGCCTATTTTAAAAACCCCAAAAAAGCCTCCCGCAGGAGGCTTTAGACTTTCCACTTTCCAACCCATTCGACTCCCGGAGCCTGCCCTGAGCCTGTCGAATGGGGTCGCTCAGAGCTTGCCCTGAGTGTAGTCGAATGGGGCATGCTTTCCACTTTCCAACTTTACGGATTCATTTCGTAGGCGCCGTTCAGTGGATAAACGTGATTCTCCCAGACTCGCCGATAGCGTTCTTCATCCACAGCAGGTTTTTGCAGCATTTTCAGGAAGTACTCTGCCTGCTTGGGAGTAGTACTGGCTTTGGAGTAGAGTTCCAGAGCAAAGCCGGAGAAATCTCGTACCATAAAATCAAAAATCTGATCTACCAGGTCTGTATCCAACTGATGGAGAGCAGCATTTTCCAGGGTCAGCTGACCATACACTACCAAGGTAAATATCTCTCCTAAGGAAAGGAGGAAGTCGGTATCTTTCTGTTGTGCTCCACTGGGGGTAGCCACTGCTAGAAACTCCTTGAATATCGCTACCTGTTCCTTAAAAACAGCCAGGTTAGGCGTATCAAATAAGCCGTAGGCTTTGCTGTAGTCATGGAAGCGAACTTTACCCAGCCCACGTGTTGGACCCTGGTTAAAGAGAAAATCGTCATTTGTGGTTTGATTCTGGTGGGACAATTCGGGATACTGCGTAGGGTTAAAGAAATAGTTGGCCATAAACTTGAGAATAAGAGCAATGTTGACATGGACAGTACCCTCTAGTTTAGGTAAAGCCCGGATATCTCTGGCCGCCATCTCGAAGAAAGTGTCCTTTTCAAAACCCTTGGCAGCAATCACGTCCCATAAAAGGTTTACAACTTGCTCGCCCTGAGTGGTGACTTTCATCTTAACGGCAGGGCTGTAGAGAAGATAACGCCTGTCCTCAGGTGAAGCTACTCTCATGTAGTCAGATGTGCGCAAGGCAAAGAGTTTCATGCTCACCAAGCGTGTATAAGCATCGACAAACAGCCTTTTAACATGTGGGAAGTCCGTCACATACATGCCATAAAGGCGGCGGTTAGCGGCATGATTTATAGCTTCATATAAGGCATGGGTGCAAATGCCTATGGAAGCCCAACCCAAGTTGTATTTCCCTACATTAACAGTATTCAGAGCAGCATTCCAAGCTTCTTCCCCTTGGGAAAGAATATCGTCTGCAGCAACCGGATAATCTTGTAAAATAAAGTCAGCCACGTAAGACTGGGAATTGATAACATTTTTAACCAGTTGATAGTTCTTATCTTTGTAGTTGGCAAGGAAGAAAACATACTCATCGCTACCAGCCATCTTTCCAAAAGTAGAGACCATTTCTGCCACGTTGCCGTTACCTATGTAGTATTTCTCTCCATTGGCAAGATATTTTCCATCTCCCTGGGGAGCAAGACGCATCCCTGTGGAATAAATATCTGCCCCGTGCTCTCTTTCCGACAAGCCAAAGGCAAAAACATGACCCTCTTTGAGGAGTTTCGCCGCCCTTGTTTTAGCTTTCTCATTCTTGCTCATCCAGATAGGTCCAAGACCCAAGATTGATACCTGCCAAGCATACCAATAGTGAAGACCGTAAAAGGAAGAAATTTCATTGAAATGGCAATTACGCCAAGTATCCCAGCGACAGTTCTCGCCCCCGTAGGTATCAGGAGTCAAAAGAGTAGCAAAAACCTCTTCATCTTTTAAAAGTTGTAAAAAATCCTCGTACCAAACTCGTTCCCTATCGTCATCTTTAAGCTTCTTTTTTCCTTTTCTCTCAAAAAAATCAATAGTCTTAACCATAATATCCCGGGATGCTTTATCCAGACCTTCCCCTTTGTAGTTTTTAGGGTTCAAAAGAATCATTCTCTACCTCGTCCTTTCATTATAAAATTAATTCTAAAAATTACAATTATTGTTTTTCTCCATACTGTCACAAATCAACTCTAACCCTCGCCGCAACTCCACCTCCTTATCTCCTAACTCTCCCTTGAGGTTTTGGTTGAAAGCCACCAATGACTTGAAAAGTTCTGTCGCCAACTTGCGTCCTTTTTCTGTCAGATGTAACCTTACTATCCTGCGATTATTCTTGTCGAAACCCCTCTGCACCACTCCCATTTTTTCTAAATTATCGGCCATGGTTGTCAGGGAAGAATTTTCTATCCGTGCCCGGTTGCTTATTTCCGAAAAGGTAACACCGTCC
>CAZLTH010000227.1:0-3456 GCA_964562355.1 uncultured Syntrophomonadaceae bacterium
CTTTTCTTTAGTGGAAGAAATTTCCTTGCTAGCTCCTTTTGGTCTTGCTAACCCTAGACCCCTCTTGGGTGGTAATTTTTATGTTAATAAAAAACGTAAAATAGGTAAAAACGGTAAACACTTAAAACTGTCGGTCGAAAATGAAGGTCTTAATTTTTCTGCGCTTTATTTCAGTAATGGCAATCAAGAAGAAAAACCTCTTTGTTACCAACAGCTTGGTCTGGCTTTTTACCCTGAAATAAATTTGTGGCAGGGCAAAAAAGAAATTTCCTTAATAGTGAAAGATATGGATTTTGCTGACCTAATGTCTGAGAAAACTTTTTCCCTAGTAGATCAGCGAGGAATAACAGCTAAGATGTCTTATTTACAAGAATTGCTCAACTATACATCAGAGAATGTTATTGTATATGTTAATACACGTACTGAAAAGGAATCTTTGTCTGCTAATCTGGAAACTACTAAAATAGTGTTTTTGCATCAAGGGAAAAAACTTCCAACAGGATTTAGAGGTGAAGGAGGCCATTTGGTTCTTTGGTCTCTTCCTTTTCATAGGGAGGGTCTTCTTGCCTTGATGGCGAACTTGCAGGGGGAGAAAAATCAACCTCTGAAGGTTCACCTTCTGTTTGGAGATACTGATTACAACCACAATCTTCGTCTTTTTGAGGCAGCTTTCCCTCGCCAAAAATCCTTGCAGAAATTATGGTTGGGTATCCAGCACTTTAAAATGAAGAAACCTTATAACCTAAAAAAACTACAGGAATATGTAAGCAGCGAATTGTCTTCTCCTGTAACCTATTTTTTAATAGAAAGAGGGCTACCTATTTTAGAAAACGCTCGCTTTTTAGCAGAAAAAGAAGTAGCAGCAGGAGTTAGTGATACCAATGACTTTTCGCTGAAAAAACTAAGTGCGATTCCTACTTTTCAGCAAGATACTAAATTATTAGCTGATTACCAAGTTTTTCAGAAACAGCTATTAGATAACGATAGAAGAAAATTGCTGCCCGTTTTTTTGAATTGCGGCACTAACTCCGAAAACGTTTTTTAAAATGGTGGTGAGAAAGATGTTCCTAGAACAATTAAAGGAAAAAGTAGCTTCTTATGCCAAAGGAAAAGGAACTCTTGATTTAATTGATGCCGCCTATGAGTTTGCTCGCTTGGCTCATGACGGACAACATCGCATTTCAGGAGAATCTTATATCAGCCATCCTGTGGGGGCAGCGCTGATATTGACTGACTTAGAACTTGATCCGGTTACGATTGTAGCCGCTATTTTGCATGATGTAGTAGAAGACACTTCCGTTACCATCGAAATTATTAAGGAAAAATTTGGTGGCGAGGTAGCTCTCTTGGTAGATGGGGTAACCAAGTTAAGCCGTTTGGAGTTCCACACCAAAGAAGAACAGCAAGCGGAGAATTTTAGGAAAATGTTCTTGGCAATGGCTAAAGATATCCGAGTCATTTTGATAAAGCTAGCTGACAGAACTCATAATATGCGCACCTTGGAGCATCTTTCATCTGAAAAGCAACAGGAAATTGCCCGGGAAACTCTAGATATCTATGCTCCGTTAGCACATCGTTTGGGTATATATAAACTAAAATGGGAGCTGGAAGACCTTTCTTTTCGTTTTTTGAACCGACACCAATATTATTATTTGGTAGAAAAATTGGCGAAGAAGAGGAAAGAGAGAGAAGAGTTTATTGAAAAGATGCGATTTCTCCTAAAGGGGAAGTTGGAAGAAGCAGGGCTAAAAGCTGATATTCAAGGAAGACCCAAGCATATTTATAGCATTTACACTAAAATGAAAGAACAAAATCTAGAATTCACTGAGGTTTATGATTTAACAGCAGTACGTATCCTAGTTGATTCACTTAAAGATTGTTATGGAGCACTCGGTATCGTACATGCCTTGTGGAAGCCTATCCCCTACCGTTTTAAAGATTATATTGCTATGCCTAAACCCAATATGTATCAATCCTTGCATACCACAGTAGTTTGTGCCAAAAATGAGCTTCTAGAAGTTCAAATAAGAACTTGGGAGATGCATCGCACATCTGAATACGGCATCGCCGCTCACTGGAAATATAAGGAAAAATCAAAGGATGATCAAGAATCTAGTGAAAAGCTGGCTTGGCTACGCCAGCTTTTAGAATGGTCACAAGATTATGGCGATGCGGATGTTTTTATGGAACACCTGAAAATTGACTTGTTTGTGGACGAAGTTTTTGTTTTTACTCCTAAAGGCGATGTCATCGATCTTCCAGCAGGGGCCATCCCTTTAGATTTTGCTTACCGTATTCATACTGAAGTAGGTCATCGCTGTATGGGTGCTAAAATTAACGGTCGCTTAGTTCCTTTTGATTACAAACTTAAAACCGGAGACATCGTAGAAATAATGACTTCCAAGCAGGGCTCACCTAGTAGGGATTGGCTGAAGATGGTTAAAACTTCTCCAGCCAAAAGTAAAATACGCAACTGGTTTAAAAAAGAAAAGAGAGAAGAAAATATTATCAAAGGAAAAGAGATTCTGGAAAGGGAGTTGAAGAAAGATCATATTGAACCGCACCAGATTCTCAAAGCACACGTTCTAGAAGAGATTGGCAAAAGATTTAATCTCTTAACAGAAGAAGATGTTTATGCTGCTGTAGGGTACGGAGGGGTATCTTCTCGCCAAGTTGTATCTAGACTAAAAGAGGCCTTTGACAAAACTTTATCTACCAAGAAAGAACGTTTAATTACTGCCTACAAAACAGAAGTCAAAACTGTTTCTCATAAAGCTAGCGGTGGCATTAAGGTGGAGGGCGTTTCTAATTTACTGGTCAGATTTGCAAAGTGCTGTAGCCCCGTCCCGGGTGATGATATCGTTGGTTTTATAACCCGGGGAAGAGGAGTTTCTGTACACAGGCAGGATTGTCCTAATTTGCATAATAAAATTCAGGAAACAGAAGAAAATGAGAGAAATGACCGTTTAGTGAATGTGTCTTGGGAAGATACTGCAGTACGTTCTTATCCGGTGGATATAGAAGTAATGGGTATGGATCGAGCTGATTTACTGATGGAGCTTATGAATGTTATTTCAGAGAAGAAGGTGAGCATCACTGCTATCAATGCTAGAACAAATAAAGATCGTAGCAGCTCTTTGAATTTAACGCTGGTAGTCACAGATGTAAATCATCTGGATAGCGTTGTGAATGCTTTAAAAAGAGTAAAGGATGTTTTTTCAGTACGGAGAAACTTTCCTCACTAATTCTAACCAATAAAAAAAGGGGTTAGGGCTATACTAGTATTAAGAGTGTAGCCCTAACCCCTTTTTTTATTTTATCTGAAAAAATGGTACGCCCGTAGGGATTCGAACCCTAAACTCAGGCTCCGGAGGCCTGTGTGATATCCTTTTCACCACGAGCGCTTCAACAAGTATTATATTAGCATCATAAGGGCAGAATGTCAAACAAAGTGCC
>CAZLTH010000228.1:0-3441 GCA_964562355.1 uncultured Syntrophomonadaceae bacterium
TAAAGGAAGTGTCTTTATGTTAACAGCTATAGTTCCCGCCAAAAACGAAGCAGGACGCATTCATAAAGTGCTCTATAGCCTGCTTCATATTAAAGAAATCAACCGTATTCTAGTCGTGTTAAATGGTTCAACTGACCAAACTTTAAACGAAGTGAAGGCTTTTAGGAACAAGAAAATAGCTTTACTGTTCTTCAAGGAAGCTCTCGGCATTGATATCCCCAGGGCTATAGGTGCTGCCTATGCTCAGAAGATAGGCAGCAGCACACTTTTGTTTATTGACGGCGACATGGTAGGTGAAATCAGTCAGGAGTTACGTGGAATGATAAAAAGAACTTCTTTGCAAGAACTTGACATGTCTTTAAACGATTGTTATTCTCACCTAGAAGAAAAACCTCCTCTCACACAAATGTTATTATTCAGAGAACTTTTAAACAAGAAAATAGGACTCTATGAACAAATACACACAGCATCTCCTTCCCATGGTCCTCATTTAGTTTCCCTGAAGTTTTTAAAATATGTGCCCTTAAAAGCGATAGCCATTCCTCCTGTAGGAATGGCTATCGCTCGGAAATACAATCTGAAAATCGGTCTAGCCGCTCAGATTCCACATTTTCTACTTGGTTCCTCCTTGAAAGACAGAAAACACTCTCGCCTGATAAAAGAAACTGTTATCGGAGACAGTGTTGAGGCCATGGAAGTTTTTTATGGTTTGCCAAGGATTCGAACCTACCAAGGGAAAAAATTCCTAGGGTATCACCCCGAAAGACGTTTTGACCTGCTGCAAAAATTCAGTCAAGAACTTTTGTCGATGTAGATGTAGGTCAAAAACTACCATTTGTCGATAAGCGCAACAACGAGAATTAGGTGATGCAACCCCCCCGGGGTTCCTCCTAGTTCCCTAAACTACTGTTAACTGGTAACTGGTAACTGGTAACTGGTCACCTAGTATGTCTATCAGCTACTGTACTGGCAGCATAAGAGTCTGGCTTGATACAGGCAGCAAAGCCACTACCAATTACCATGCCTACCACTTCCTTAATCATATCCTTGGTATCTCCTTTTTCTCCTACATCTAGGTGAATCTCAATGTTCAAATCACTCTTGCCATTCTCGGCTAGCTTGGCTGTAAGGCGAGCAGCTACTTCTAGGCTGGAATAGGTCTCATAATATATCCTCTGCCTCAAACCAGTCATCTGTTTTTCATTCTGTCTACAATAATAATAACGAGCACCTTTCCCCACTCGGTGAATAATAACAGCCGTTACAAAACAAATTTTTTCTTTATTATTAGGCAGGGAGTCAGTCCCAATAGTTAGCTTATATTTATCTTTAGGATACGTGAATACGTAATCAATCATATCCTGAAACATACTGTTAAAACTAAGCATTCCTTTAGTAGGACTACAAAACTTCACCTGCAAACAACCTTTCTTTAGTGAGTAAGTGACTAAGTGACTAAGTCAGCCTTCCGGACTCCTGACTTGTCTATCGGGTATCCGGGCAAGTGCCAGCGGAAAAATAATAATGCCTCCGCAAAAGGATAATGACGGATACCCTCCTACTCGTCGTCTTCACCAGCTGTAAGCGAATAAGTAGGAACGAATTTGGAAGTGGGAGGTGGGAGATTAGAGGTTGGAAAACTCCCAGGCTACCTAGGGCTGCCCTTCCCTGCCACCCCACTTACCCACTTACCCACTGACTTACTGACTTACTGACTTACTTAGTCACTCATTTTCTCCCTTATTCGCTTATTGCATTATAAAGGAAGTTGCTTAAAAGTGCAAATTGCTCCAAGGAAAGCGCTTCTCCACGTATGCTCGGAGAAATCCCGGCAGCTCTGATAATTTCTTGCAACTTTTCTTTTCTGCCTGGCAACATCTTTTCCAGTGCATTGCCCAAAGTTTTACGCCTCTGTTGAAAAGACGCTCGTATCAAATCAAAGAAGAACTCTATATCAGGCACTTCAACCGGGGGTGTTTTTCTGGGGATAAGAGAAATTACTGCTGACTCCACCTTGGGGCGAGGGAAAAAAACACTGGCAGGAACCAGGAAAAGTAAATTAACCTGACAATAATACTGTGCTAAAAGAGTTAAAACGCCATAATCCTTGGTCCCTGGTCGGGCCACAAGCCGCCTAGCAGCTTCCTGTTGCAACATAAGAGTTAAGGAGGCCAGGGGCAAGCCTGCTGATAAGATTTTGAATAAAAAAGGGGTAGTAACATAATACGGCAAATTGGACACCACTTTTATAACCCCTGCTCCAAACTCTTTAGCATAGAGATTCTTCAAATCTGTCTTTAATATGTCTTCATTAACAACTATGATATTGTTCTGTTCTGCCAAAGTCTCTTCCATAACTGGAAAAAGACGCCTGTCAATTTCCACTGCTACCACTAAGCGACTTTTTTTAGCCAAGGGCAAGGTCAATGCACCTATTCCGGGACCCACTTCCAGAATATTATCTTCCTTCTCTGGGCAAACAGCCGCCATAATTTTTTCCAAAATATTTTTATCTATTAAAAAATTCTGACTGAATTTTCTACTTAAAGTGATGCCGAATTTATCCAAAATTTCTCTGACCTGCCGGGGCGAAGTCAAGTTTTTACTCATTTGCCATTTTCTCCAACTCCTCCATGGTAAAAGTTAGCACTTTATTTGTTTCTAGCTCTTTTACAGACTCACAAAGCCATGCCACATTTGCTTTTGAAGAAAAAAGATAAATCGTTTCATTTAGAGCATCAAAATCTTCAAATGAAATTATAACAGCACTCATACCGCTATCATCAACAACTGCTACCGGTGCTCTATCTTTATTAACTTTTTTTATGATATTTTTTATATCAGCCTTTTCCGAGAGTATAATTTGCATTTGTTGCTCCTTCCTAATTTCTGCCCTGATTATAAACAGGCAACCATTTATTTTTTTTACCACACATTCAAATATCTAAAGTTTTTCTTAATAAAATATATCACTGTTACCTGCGAGCGTCAAGTTTGCCAGCAAATCAATCAGTTGGTATTTGGCAGGCAGCAACTAACAAAACAACTGCCAACCGTCAACCAACTACCGACGACCGACAACTAATCCAGCAAATATATCTTAAGTCGCCTGCGACCAAAACGCAATGCTTGCTCATGTGTTGCAAAAAGAATGTCAATCCTGTTTCCCTTTATGGCACCACCTATATCTTTAGCTAGAGCAAATCCATAACCTCTTATATATAGCTTGCTACCTAACGGTATGACCCTAGGATCAACCGCAATTACATGCGGATTATCTCTTTCACCTGTTCCGGCGACAGCTTTTACTCCTGTAGCCGTAAAGCCATCATTATATTTCCCCGTGCAGGCAGAATGACCTCTTTCGTCTACCGGGCAACCCGCACATGGAGTTCCAGGACAATACGCCGTGGCTGTAACATAGATAGCTCGACGAAAAGA
>CAZLTH010000229.1:0-3412 GCA_964562355.1 uncultured Syntrophomonadaceae bacterium
TTGAAGTTTTTACCGGCACCCCAACAACAGGAAGCGTTGTAATTGAAGCTACCATGCCGGGAAGGTGGGCGGCGCCCCCGGCACCGGCAATTATTACTTCGAGCCCCCTTTCTTCGCATTCTTTGGCATATTTGAACATTCTATCAGGAGTTCTATGCGCTGAAACTATGGTAATTTCATATTCTATGCTAAAATCTTCAAGCACTTTGGCCGCTTCTTTCATCACCGGAAAGTCGGAGTCACTGCCCATAATTATCCCCACCCGAGCTTTTGTTTTTTTCATATTTTTGCCTCTTGCTTTGAAATTACCTTCAGGGTTTGTTTTACCTTAATTGCTTTTTCCACTGCGCCTTCTATATTTCTATCTACTACTGTCACATGGCCCATTTTCCGGAAAGGTTTTGTAATTTTCTTCCCATATATATGCAAGCTGACTCCTGGTATTGCTAAAATATCACGGACTCCAATGAAATCCGGAAGACCACTATAACCTTCTTCTCCTAAGATATTTACCATTACCGCCGGGATTAATAAATCAGTAGAGCCAAGTGGTAAACCAGTTATTGCCCGGAGGTGTTGTTCAAATTGTGAAGTCCAACAGGCTTCAATAGTGTAGTGTCCCGAGTTGTGAGGCCTGGGAGCTATTTCATTTACTAAGACCCTTCCATCATTAGCTAAAAACATTTCTATACCAAAGACACCCACACCTCCTAAGGCCTCAATACAATTAATGGCAATCTCCTCTGCCATTTTTTGAATACCTTCCTCAACCCTCGCTGGCGCTATTACCATATCACAAATATTGGCTCTTTCATCAAAAACCATTTCTACCAAAGGATGGCATTTAATTTCACCGGCAGTGCTTCTTGCTACCATCATGGCTAATTCCTTCTCAAAATCAATGAACTCTTCCACAAAAGATTCAGATTTAAGCATATCCTCTATATCTTTTTCATCTCGAATTACAAAAACTCCTCGGCCATCATATCCACCTTTACAAGTCTTTTGGACCACGGGAAGGCCGAATTCTTCAATAATAGAGGTAACACTATCTTCAACCTTTTTCCATCTGGCTGTAGGAATATCAAATTTAGTTAATATTTCCTTTTGTTTTGATTTATCCTGGATAATTTCAAGCACTTGCGGGGAGGGGTGAATTGCATACCCTTCGCCTGCTAACTCTTTAAGAACCTGTGTATTGATATGTTCAATTTCATAAGTAGTGATATCACTTTTTAAAACAATCTCTCTTATTTTATCTTGAGCATAGAAGCCAGAAATAATTTGTTCATCAGCAAGTTGCCCAGCAGGAGATTTTGGTGTCGGGTCTAATATGGTAACATAAAAACCAAATTTCTTTGCTTCTTGCACGAGCATTTTTCCAAGCTGCCCGCCACCAATAATCCCTATTTTTAATCCCGTTATATCACGCATTATTAAACCACTGAGACAATGGCTACGGCTTTTGAGGGGCAAATCTCTACACACAGTCCACAGCCTTTACAGCGTTTGGCATCAATAACTACCTTCTTAGCATCCTTTTTAAAACTTACCACATTGGGTTCAGGGCAGGTAAAAACACATAACCTGCACCCTTTGCATTTCTCACCATCAACCTCTCCAGCAAAATACATTTCTTCTTCTCCTTAATGAGCACATAACTTACGGAAGCGAAGCTGACGTAAGTTATAATGCGAATTGATCCCGAAGCTTAAGCTAAAATTATCCTAGAATTTTAGCTTGTTTAAGCAAGGGATTCTACCTTTGTATAGTCAAATGAATATTCCTTTACTTGCTCGCTTGCCTTTTTAACTACCTCCATATTTTTCTCAATTAATTGCGAGATTTTGGCAAATTTACTCTTCACAGTATCATCAAGGGCAGCGGTAGTTGCCGAGGCAACAAATTTTTTCTTTCCAAACCTCTCTTCTAAAGATTCCTGCAGAGCTTTCAAGGAGACAACTTCAGTAACACCCACCAATGCCCCTAACATGGCCATATTGGTTGAAAGCTCCGTCTTAGCTATATCTGTGGCAATAGAGGTAGCCGGGAGATAAAAGAGCCTCGCTTTTAGTGTGCTTAAGTTATTCTTATCTTCGTCGGATAAATTTAAGGGTTCTTCCGCATTGATTATCAATATGCCTTTATCCCTCAGTCCATCATAAAAGGGCATGGTATAGCACTTTCCCAGAGTAATCACATGGGAGTGAAAAATCATAACCATGTTGGGATAGACAATTTCACCCCGCTCGTAGATCTTCTCATCTGAAATGCGAACATAACTTTCTGCCGGGGCAAGTCTTTTTTCTGCACCAAAGAAGGGGTTGACTGTGCAGAACCTATCTTCCCTGACTACCGCCCCGCCAAGTGTATGGGCAGCGGTTACCACTCCCTGTCCTCCCAAACCGGACATTCGTATAGACAAATTATCTTGCTTCATTTGCTACCTCCTTGTTTTTTTTCTCACATCCTTGCGACATTTATGAAGCCAAACATTTCGCTTCTTGTTCATGTATCTCTTTCGGCCTTGAAACTTTCGTCTAACGTCTCGCAGATTTACGAAGTCCAGCCCTCTAAATTTCTTGGGCGAAAATATTGCCTTTCTTCCACTATCCTTCTCCAAACGCTATTCCACAATTTACATACTGCATAGAGGGCTGGATTTAGCCTAAGCGTCGTAAACCTGCTGTTATACGCTGTTGCTCGCTCCTTCTTAAATTACAATTTACTTAAAAAGATTATCCTTTTGCCATATGAAAATAGTCTTTCTCTTTCTTTGCTGAAAAGTTATATCAAAATACTCAAATACATTCTCCCTACCTAAGAGAAAGGGGACATGCTCAATCTGTGCCCAGGCAATAGTACAATCAAACTGATAATCTTCTATTCTCATAGGGATAACAGCAAATCTTACAGCAATAAAACCACCAATTCCACCTATTTCTTTAACTTCTGAGGCTATTTCCTCCAGATTTAAAAATCGCCCCATCCGATAAGGAATCAAGGTATAGTCTGCTCCTGAATCTACATAGAAATATTCAGGGATCCATTCATTCTCAAACCTAAGAAGATAGACTTTAGCTACAGGTCTAAATAGTATCTCTCCTGTACGAAGACGCTCCTGTCTGTAATCGAATTCAATCATCTTTATTTGATTCTCCTTAGTTAAAAGATGAAGGTTTCACCATGAGGTACCTTCCAGAGCACAACTTCTTTATCTGGATATTTCTGTTTGGCATCCGTGTAAGCAACCTCTGGATCCTCATCTGCACACACTACCTCTTTACCCACAATAGATACATACTTATCCTCGTATTTACTTAGGTCTGCTTTTGTAAACCAGTTAAATGTTTCATCCATTGAAATCACCCCCTAAAATTACTTCTTTTACAGCCACCAATTGTGTATAACG
>CAZLTH010000230.1:0-3392 GCA_964562355.1 uncultured Syntrophomonadaceae bacterium
TCTTAACCTCTTACCTTTCTACCATGATATGACTGGATATCTCCAAAAAACATCTCCTGTTTTTTGACCGACTCCATACCGGCTACAAAAGCTTCTGCTCCTGAAATAGTGGTGAAATAGGGTACTCTATATTGAATAACTGCTTTGCGAATATAGCTGTCGTCATGCTTTGCTTTTTTCCCTATGGGGGTATTGACGATAAAGCTTATTTCTTTATTTTTTATATAATCCACCAAGTGTGGTCTCTCCTCGTAAATTTTAGCAACTTTTTTGCATTTGATCCCATGGCTGGAAAGATAAAAATAGGTGCCTGAGGTAGCGAGAATCGTAAAGCCTAGGTGCTGGCATTGCCTGGCTATATGCACAGCCAGCGGTTTATCTTTATCTGCAACTGTAAATAAAACATTACCCTCAGTCGGAACAATTGTCCCTGCTGCCAGTTGCGCTTTATAGAAAGCCAGACCGAAGTTGGCATCAATACCCATCACTTCCCCAGTTGCTTTCATCTCCGGGCTGAGAATTGGATCGACCTCAGGAAACTTGGAAAAAGGAAATACTGCTTCTTTCACCGCCACATAGTCAAGCTTTCTTTCCTCGCCTACTTCCAAGCTTTTCAGAGTTTTACCAAGCATCACCTTGGTAGCTATTTTAGCCAAAGGTACTCCCGTTGCCTTGCCTAGATAGGGTACAGTTCTTGATGCCCTAGGGTTTACTTCTAGAACATAAACTTTGTCTTTGACAGCAAATTGAATATTCATCAATCCTCTGACCTTGAGCTCTTTGGCAATTCTAAAAGAATAATCTCGCATGGTAGCCATTATCTCATCGCTCAAATTTTGTGGAGGTAGGGTGCAGGCACTATCCCCGGAGTGTACGCCAGCTCTTTCAATATGCTCCATGATGCCGCCCACAAAAAGGTCTTCGCCATCAAAAATTACATCAACTTCTACTTCTACGGCATCTTCTAAAAATTTATCCACCAGAATAGGTTTCTCAGGCGATACATCTATAGCTTCTGTCATATACCTCTTCAAGTCTTTTTCATCATAAACTATTTCCATGGCCCTACCGCCAAGCACGTAAGACGGTCTGACTATCACGGGATAACCGATGTCTTCGGCTATTTTTATGGCCTCGTTGACAGAAAGAGCTGTGCCATTCTCTGCTTGGTGTATATTCAACTTGTCCAGCAGCTTGCCAAACCTTTTTCTGTCTTCTGCAATATCAATAGAGTCAGGTGAGGTGCCAATTATTTTTGCGCCAGCCTCTTCCAAGGCAACCGCTAAATTCAAAGGTGTCTGCCCACCAAACTGTACTATTACCCCGTCTGGTTTTTCTTTCTCAATAATACTTAAAACATCTTCAAAGGTAAGTGGTTCAAAGTATAGTTTATCGGAAGTATCATAATCGGTACTTACTGTCTCTGGGTTGCAGTTTACCATAATGCTTTCGTAGTTCTCTTCTTCTAGGGCAAAAGCAGCATGCACGCAACAATAATCGAATTCTATTCCCTGACCGATTCTGTTGGGTCCACCACCGATTATTAAAACTTTCTTTTTGGTAGTTATCTCTACCTCATCTTCCTCTTCATAGGAAGAGTAGTAGTAAGGCGTTTTTGCTTCAAATTCAGCCGCACAAGTATCAACAAGCTTGTAGACAGGCTTTATTTCTGCTGCTGTTCTTTTGTTTCTGATGGCAGCTTCATTTGTCTGCAGCAAAGTAGCAATCTCACGATCGGCAAACCCTATTTTTTTAGCCTCGCGTAATAAATCAACTGGCAATGTGGCTAAATCGTACCCGGCAATTTTTCTTTCCATGGTAACAATATTCTTGATCTTGGCAAGAAACCAAGTATCAATTTTGGTCAGTTGGTTGAGCTCTGCCAGTTCCATCCCCCTGCGCAGGGCTTCAGCTACCAAAAAGATTTTCTCGTGCACTGGTAATTTAAGCTCATTTTCCAATTCTTCTTGGGCAAGCTTACTTATCCTCTTATCCAGCAAACCATACCTGCCAGTTTCTAGGGAACGAATTGCCTTTAACAGAGCTTCTTCAAAATTTCTGCCAAAAGCCATCGCTTCACCAACTGATTTCATCTGGGTCGTCAAGAATTTATTGGCTGCTGGAAACTTCTCAAAAGGCCAGCGTGGGATTTTAACGACAACATAATCTATGGTCGGCTCAAAGGAGGCCGGTGTTTCGCCGGTTATATCATTTGGTATTTCGTCAAGCGTTAATCCAACAGCTAATTTAGTAGCAATCTTAGCGATCGGAAAGCCGGTAGCTTTAGAAGCTAGAGCCGAACTTCTGCTCACCCGGGGATTCATCTCAATGACAATCATTTCCCCATTGGCAGGGTTTACTGCAAACTGAATGTTTGAGCCACCGGTTTCAACGCCGATTTCACGAATAATTTTTATAGCTGCTTCTCTCATCTCTTGATATTCCCGGTCAGTCAGAGTCTGGGTAGGAGCGCAAGTAATACTATCCCCCGTATGGACACCCATAGGGTCTAGGTTTTCTATGGCACAAATAATAACCACGTTGTCAGCTACATCTCGCATTACTTCCAGCTCAAATTCTTTCCAGCCAATAACTGATTGTTCTATCAAAACTTGACCAATACGGCTAAAAGCTACGCCCAGCGCTACAATCTCTTCTAGCTCTTCGTGGTTATAAGCTATGCCGCCTCCTGCTCCCCCCAGGGTATAGGCCGGTCTGACAACAACTGGATAGCCGATTTCAGCAGCTACTTCTACGGCTTCGCTTACCGAATAGACAGCTTTACTGGTAGGTACTTTTAACCCAATCTTTTCTACTGCTTCTTTGAATAATATCCTGTCTTCAGCTTTTTGAATGGCTTCAAATTTAGCCCCGATAAGTTCTACCCCATATTTTTCCAAAACGCCTTTCTCTGCCAGTGTGGCCGCAATATTTAATCCTGTTTGTGCACCCAGGGTAGGAATCAAAGCATCCGGTCTTTCTTTGGCAATTATCTTCTCAATAACCTCGGGGGTAAGTGGTTCAATATATGTTTTGTCAGCAATTTCCGGATCAGTCATGATTGTCGCCGGATTGGAATTAACCAAAATAACCTTGTAACCCTCTTCCCGCAAAGCAGTGCAGGCTTGAGTGCCAGAATAATCAAATTCACAGGCCTGACCAATAATAATGGGACCTGAACCAATGACCATAATAGTTTTTAAATCCGTTCTCTTAGGCATTTTTATAACCATTCCTTTCGCTTTTGCTTAAAGCGCACAAAACGTAATGAAACACCAATCTTGAGTAATTTATCGTTTTTAATTCTTTTGAATTTAATTTTTCACTTTTCACTTTTCACTTCCCTCTATGTCCTCCATTAAAGCGTCAAAAAAGAAATAAGTATCATAGGG
>CAZLTH010000231.1:0-3371 GCA_964562355.1 uncultured Syntrophomonadaceae bacterium
TTATAAAACAGTTCAAACAGGTAGGCTCCCTTAGATTCGGCGTCATATTTCATATCCCATTCTGCCAGCATTTTTCCCTGGGGCGTATCCGGCAAAAGAGGTTTCAGAATTTTCATGAAATATTCGGCCTGTAGCGAATACAAATCAAAATGCATCTTGAAAATATCGCTTACTGTAAAATTATCTCCTTGCTCCAAAAGATGAATGATTCTATCAGCACGGTAAGGACCCATGGCCATGTTAATTGGATTTGCGCTACCATAACTGTTCAAGTCATTATTCGCAGTCGCAAAATACCCTTCTTGAGGATTCTTGCTATGTGGCAGTTCCTGATGACTTAAAAATCCTTGCCAGTCATTTTCCTTCTTCCAACCTGGAAGTGGCACAAAGCCACTAATCCCTTCCCTTCTTTTGGGAACGCAACCTGTCATCTGATATCCAATATCACCCTTTAAGTCAGCAAATATAAAATTCCAGCCGGTTTCCACTTTCCCCATTGTGTTCATAGCTTCATCAACCGATTTTACATGCCACATATCCATAATCGCCCGCACAGCAGCAGAGCCAGATTCACCAGGTGCCCAGCGTGTTGCCAAATAGTAGCCTTCTTCATACGGATTGCCGTCAAGTACACCATGTTCATTTTCATAAAAGACAACTTCAACTGCCTGCTTCTTTTTGCGTTTGATAATTTCTTTTCTTTCATGGAACTTTAACCACTGGCTTTTTTCTTCCCGGTAGTATTTTCCATCCTGGCATTGTTCTATCCAAGAATCAATGGCATCAAGAAACGAATAAGTAACTGCCCAAGCAACATCCTTTCCTCGTCCGGTTAAAATAGCAGGAAACCCGGGCATAGAACCCCCGATAAAGTAACGATCCTGTGATTTAAGAACTATTTCGCTCCATACATTGGGAAGCCGGTTCACTTCCAGGTGGGGGTCATTGGCAACGATTGGCTTGCCAGAAGCTGTTTTTTCGCCCGAAATAACCCAATTATTGGAAGCCATCATTCTTGGCACTGCCTTTCCCCAAAGAATATTCGAAGGAACTACCCGCTCGTGCAGCTTCACTTTTTTAATCAAATCAATATCAAGTCCTCCTAGAATTCCGGGAAATAACTCCTCCAGCTTTTCTACCGAAAGCGAAAAAGAGATAAATCCATCCACGTCACAATCAAACCCTTTGGACAAACGCTCTCCAATTAAGTGCTTTTCTAAAGTTCTAAATAGAATTTCCTCCCTTTCTATCCATGCCATCAAAACAGCGTCAGGACCATCTTGCGAGTGTATATCCGGAAGAGTAGAGCGTGCATATGTGGAAAAATCTCTGGTGGTTGGGAAACTACTACCGAATTTTATAAGCATATCATCCAGCCAAGTATCTTCAGTTACTTCAATATTAATCCCAATATTTTCAAGTATAAATCTTGATGTAAATTCAATACGATCTTGCTCAGTTTCCAACTCTTCACGAACGGAAAACCCTGGATGTGATAAATCTGAAAACCCAAACAGCCATAAAAGTTGTTGAGATATAGTAGTTTCAGCCTCTGCAACAATTGCTAATAGGGTATTATCGGGTCGTTTTGCAATAACAAGAATATCTCCCGCATTAGCATGTTGAGAGACAAGATTAGTGGGAAAATAAAGGCGATACTCACAGCGCATAACGCCACGTTCAATGCGAGCTCTTTGTCTGGCATCGTACCATGTTAAAAAACCGTCCTCTGTTATAGGTTTATCGTCAAAATCAGTAAGATACAAAAACTTGGCTTCATATCGAACTCTTCCATCAGGTTCACCTAGGATATTTCTGAGACCTTCTACTCCATTGAACTCATGTTGATTTGATGAAAGCAGATCTGCTTCAACAGGACTTAATATCTTGCCAGCTATCCCTTTAAAATACTGAGACAAATAACCCTTTTTCATCGTCAACCCCCCCCGAAAAAAATCTTGGTTATTGAGCTACTGAACAATAGCAAAAATTGCATCTGTCACTCTCTCTTTTAACTCTCTTGCTCATAAGTTGAGTGCCGCCTGCTTTGTCTCATTACGTTCCTGCTCATGAAATGTCTTAATATATGGAAACATAATACGAGCAACTTCTTCCATGACTGGCATAACAACACTGTTACCAAACTGGCGATACGATTGAGTGTCACTTACGGGAATAATAAAACCTCTAGGGAAGCCCATCAATCTAGCACACTCTCTTGGGGTAAGTCTACGAGGGCATTTATTTTTCCCCTGTGACAGCAGAATTTCAGAACCATCCTTATAATAACGAGCCGATAAAGTTCTCGTAATACTGTCACCATCAACGAGACCAAAGCCAAAGCCGTTACCTGCTTTTCTGTGTTTTTCAGCATAGGCCTGCAAATAAGCCCATAGTTTAGGAGTTAATATATATTTACTATTTACTCTAGCTTGTTTTCCAGTTGTATATGGTTCCTCTGCTGATTCGCTGCCGTCTTGAGGATGCAGGATGGATGAGAGTTTCACAGAACCCTTTGGTGGCAACCGTAATGCATCCCATGAGAAGTCAGTTTTCCCCTTGAACCCAACGATTAAGATACGTTCACGATGCTGTGGGACAAAATGCTGCCCATCTATAACCTTGTAATGAAGTTCATAGCCAAGTTCATTGCGAAGTGTTTGCAGGATAACTTTGAAGGTGTTGCCCTTGTCATGAGAGATGAGATTTTTTACATTTTCTAGCAAAAATGCTTTTGGTTGTTTTTTAGCAATTATCCTTGCCACATCAAAGAAAAGTGTTCCCTGTGTAGTACATTCAAATCCATGTGGTCGCCCTAAAGCATTTTTTTTCGAAACACCTGCAATACTGAATGGCTGACATGGGAATCCTGCCAAAAGAACTTCATGATCAGGAACATCTTTTTCATCTACTTCTGTAATATCACCAGCAAAAATATGGTCAGATGTTTGGGGAAAATTGGCCAAATAGGTTTTTTGAGCAAATTTGTTCCATTCACTGGTAAACACACATTTACCTCCG
Source organism: uncultured Syntrophomonadaceae bacterium (assembly GCA_964562355.1). Taxonomy (GTDB): domain Bacteria; phylum Bacillota; class Dethiobacteria; order PWVN01; family PWVN01; genus CAZLTH01. The sequence goes on from CAZLTH010000231.1 coordinate 3,022, forward strand.
TGTGCCTCAAAACCCATTCTGATTCCGCCAATCCCGGCAAACAGATCGATAAATCTAAACTCACAGTTTTCATTTTTCAGATCTTCAATACCCTTTTTGTTCAGGAGGAAGGGGGAAAGACTTTTCCCCTGCTTCTGCATATTGTTCACTCCTTTCATTTCTCGTTGCTAGTTGTTTCCTGTAATATGTCTATAATATAACATAAGTACGTCTGTAGTGCAAACATTTGTTTGCACTATTGCTCTTTTATTAGTAAGCGCAAGTTGCTTGCCTTTGGCAACATATATGAAAATATAAGTTAGGGCCTGTGATGAAATAAACTGTGCAATATTGCGAAGGATTTTCGTTCA
>CAZLTH010000232.1:0-3366 GCA_964562355.1 uncultured Syntrophomonadaceae bacterium
ATCACATGCACAGCCGTGGCTTTGAAGCTCACAAAAACTTGCTTTCCTTTTCGCAGCTCCATTTCTTCCGCCGATTGTTTCATCACCAAGACAATCAGGGGGAAGCCACAATCTACTTTAATCCGCATCAGGGGTCCTTCCAGCAGCACAACGATTACTTTTCCAGCGAAGGAGTTTCTGGCACTGCTGGCAACTTTGGCCAACGACAGGATGATGTTCTCCGGTCTGATACAGGCAAAAACTTTCTCTTCGGTAGGATAGTCCGCCACCGCTTCAATAACTCTCTGATTACCGGCATCCAAAGTAACAACTCCTTCTCGACTGGAGATAACTTGTGTCTCAATAATATTTTCCATGCCGACAAATTCAGCTACTTTTCTGTTCCCCGGCAAAACAAATATCTCGTTAAAGTCTCCGGACTGCTGTATCTCCCCATTAATCAATACCCCGGTTCTATCTGCCAAGCGTTGTCCATGTACCATGTCATGTGTCGCCATGATAATAGTAGTAGCATCATGTTGTGTAATATTGCTGATTAATTCTTCTATTTTTGTTATGGAAATGGGATCAAGGTTGGCAGTCGGTTCATCTAAGAGCAAGAGTTCCGGCTCAACTGCTATCGCCCGGGCTATCGCCACTCGCTGCATTTCCCCACCGGAGAGCGTTTTGGCGTTTCTATCTTTATAGACAGTCATGCCGACCATTTCCAGAACTTCGTTAACCCGACGTTGCGTAGCATGTTTATCCCTGCCGTGCCATTTTAAACCGCAGGCGATATTCTCATAAACAGTCATATTAAAGGCCACTGGTTTTTGAAGAACAAAACCCATGCGGCGGCGTAATTTTAACTTTATTTTTGCCGGGGTAGCAGTATCCTGGCCATCAAAGTAAATTTTCCCTGCGGAGGGATTATCAAGCAAATCAAGCAGACGCAGCAAAGTTGTTTTACCTGTTCCGGTAGGCCCGATAAGGGCAAATGTTTCGCCCCTGTTAACCGTCATGTTGACGTTTTTTAATATTTCTTTTTGACCATGTTTTTTAGATAAATTTTTAACTTCTATTAAAGGCATACGTATTACCTCCGCTGTACTCTGTTCAAGACCATGTTAAATACAAAAGCTAGAAAAACAAGAATAATTCCTAGAGCCAGCGCCAATTCTAGTTCCCCTCGCTGTGTCTCTAAAGCTATGGCCGTGGTTAAAACCCTAGTGAATCCCCTGATATTGCCTCCAACCATAAGGGCCACCCCCACCTCGGAAAGCGCCCGGGCAAAACCCATGATCACAGCAGCTATAACGGCAAACCTAGCTTCTTTGATGATCATGGCAATAGTTTGAAAGTTGCTGGCACCAAGGGAAATAGCCGTGTCCTCAATCTCCTTGCCCACGCCGCTTAATGCTGCAATCGTCAGACCAAGCAGCACCGGTGTAATCAACACCATCTGACCTATCACCATAACTGTTGGTGTAAACATTAAACCAAGAGCACCGAAAGGACCAACCCTAGAAAAAAGAACAAAAACAAATAAACCCACACAAACAGTCGGCACACTGAAAAGGGTTTGAATTAAATTTATCAAAGGTCTCTTACCTATAAATTTGTAAAAATGAATCAGCCCTGCTAGGGGAAGACAGATAAAAGAAGCAAAAAAAACCGAGGTCGCTGAGATTCTCAGCGACCTGACAGCTATTTCCATAACCTCCGGGTCAAAAGAAATAATAAGCTCCATAGCTTTTAGCAAACCCTGCCACATTTCAGTCAATTTGTTTCACTCCGTTCAATAGTTCATAGGCAAAGAGGTAAAGAGATAAAAAGGGGTTACGGGGTTTTTCTACCTCTTTTCACCTCGTTCCCCTCTTAATCTTTTAACCTTTTATCCTTTTGATCTTTTAACCTCGTTTACTTAGATTCTACGCCAGCACAAGGAGTAAACAACTGCTTGCCATGCTCTTCTACACCATAAAGACCAATAAGCTCTTGTATTTCGGGCGAAGTAAGAAAATTAATCAAGTTATTGGCCATATCAATATCAGCTCGTCGATGCTTGTCCGGGTTTACAGCAATAATAGAATAAACGTTCAATAAAATAGCTCCTTCTTCTACTAATGCCACCAGTTCAATATCACCCTTAAAGGCTAGGAAAGTACCCATATCAACCAAGGTATAGGCTTGTTTTTCATTGGCCATCACTATGGTGGGTCCCATACCTCTGCCTGATTCTATATACCAATCACCGGCTTCCCTGACTTCGATTTCATAGTCAAAACCAGCCGCCTGCCAAATAGCTTTTTCTTTACCATGGGTACCGGAATCATCTCCCCGGGAAACAAATTTGCCTTCGCCAGTTGCCATTAATCTTTTAAAAGCTTCTTCGGGGCTTAACCCCTTAATTCCTGCTGGATCAGCTGCCGGACCAACAATAAGAAAATAATTATAGGCAAAAACAACTCGTTCTACCCCATAACCATCCGCAACAAATGCTTCTTCACGGCCCCTGGCGTGAGTGGCAATAACATCTACGTCTCCCCTCCTACCCCATTCCAGTGCTTTGCCGGTACCGGCATAAAGGATATCCAGCTCAACAGCATACCTTTCTTCAAATATAGGTTCTAGAAAAGTCCATAATCCCGTATCATAGAGACTGGTTGTTGTCGCTACCTTCAGCCTCTCCCGGGCTTCTACTAATGGCGCTTCTACCACCTCTACTGGCGGTTCCTCCTCCACGGGGTCTTGGGGGTCTACGACTTCTGGTTGCTTTGGCTCCTCTGCCGCCGGGCCGCAACCAACTATAGCACTTATCGTGACAGTTAACATCAACAACACCAGTAATAACAACCAGAAGTTCGCCGCTTTCTTCTTCATGCTCCGACCTCTATTATAATTAAAATTCATCACGCAAAAATTCCTCCTTTTTTTAAGTGAGATTAAGAGGTGAAAAGGCTAAGTCTGAAAGAAACTAAAAGTGAAAAGTGAAAAATTAAATTCAAAAGAATTAAAAAACGATATTAGTAATACGGCACCTGTCTGCGCCTGTCTGCGTAAGTGAAACGCACAGGTAGATAAGTGTAACGCCTGTCTGCCGTTAGGTACGACACAGGCAGGCACAGGCAGAACGGATAGTATGTAAACGGTGACTAGTATCACGGCAACGGATAGTATGGAAGCGGAGTATCTATCCGCATGCAGATGTTAGTTTGCCGTGTTATAGAAACCGCAAGCGTAATAACTTATGCCGAGTTACTAGCCTCAAGGCCGGTATTTCATTACGTTTTGTGCCTTGAGCGAAGCGAAAGGAATGGATATAAAGATGAAAAGAGATGGAAAATATTGCAACCCCACAACCCCTCTTCATCTCTTCGCCTCTTC
>CAZLTH010000233.1:0-3366 GCA_964562355.1 uncultured Syntrophomonadaceae bacterium
CTCCAACCTCCAACTTCCCACCTCCAATTTGAGAGGTTTACAGTGTAATGATGCTATTTAAAAAAATATGGATTAAAGTTTTAATCTCTTTAATAATTGCAGTTTTTCTGGCTACAGGAGGTATTGCTGCTCATAATGGATCAGTTGAACCTACTGCCCTTCAAGAGAAGCTATGTCAACCATTTTTTTATCTAGATGGTCAGCGTCGCTACCTAGAAAACCACTTTATCATTCAAGAGGGAGTAACTCTAGCTCCTCTGCGTGAAATTTTTACTCATCTGGGTGCTGATATTGGCTATGTAGCCAAACATGGTCGTTTGCTTGTGTGTTTAAAAATAGGAGAACATCACTTTATGCTGGAAGAAGACACCACTACGTTTTTTTACAATGACCTTACCTTCTCTTTGCCACTTTCTCCGGTCGTAGTAGAAGGTAATTTATATTTTCCTCTGCGCTTTCTTTTGGAAATAGCTGGATATAGTTTGCATTGGCAATCTTGCTCGCAAATGCAGCTTTTTTCCTCAGCATATCAGTTGGTGCATGAGTGGGAAGATCTTCCCTTGCCTAATTTTTGTAATATCGCTCTAAGTGTGCCTGTTTTGATGTACCATCATTTAGTACCTGCCGCAGAACATGACGGTAGAAATCGCGCTGTTATCTCCGTAGAAAGTTTTGAAAAACAGATGACTTATCTTTTTACACAGGGATATCGCACTATTACATTGGACGATCTTTACCTCTTTGTAACGGGTCAAAAAGATTTACCGGCAAAATCACTGGTGATTACCTTTGACGATGGCTATCTTAGTAATTATAAATATGCCTACCCCATTTTGAGACGCTACCGCTTTCGTGCTGTTCAATTCCCGATCACTGCTTTTATTGATAGAAGCGGACACTGGCTGCCTCGCTTAACTTGGGAAATGATGGAGAGATCTGCGGATGTTTTTGAGTTCCATAGTCATACCCATAATATGCATTATTACGTCGAGGGAAGACCTGTCTTATTGGTAGAAGAATCTGAAAAAGTTTTAGAGGACCTTAAGCGTTCTCGTGAACTCCTTGCTGCCTGGGCGCTCTCCTATCCCTTTGGAGCTTATAATGATGAAATAATAGAGCTAACTAAGAAAGCAGGGTATAGAATGGCGTTTACTATTAAGTCAGGACATGTTTACCCGGGAGATGATCTTTTCCGGTTGAGGCGCTTGGGAGTCTACCCTGAGACAGGAATGGACGAATTTGCCAAAATCTTGCGCTAACAGTGGATCTAAAGTATAAAAGCGAGGAGAGGAATTTGATGTATAAAAGGAAAAAAATAAATAAGATACTTTTGTTGGGTTTCCTATGTGTGGTGATTATTTTTTCTTTTCATGCTAAAGGCTTTGCTGCCAATGAAAATCCCGGTAAAGCTTGGGCTGCTTATGCCAGAGGGATAGAATATCTAGAAACTGGTCATTTTGAAAATGCTTTACGTAAATTCCAAGCGGCGGTCACCTACAATCCTAACAATGCTGGTTACCAGCGGAAATTGGGAGAGCTTCTGGAAACGTTAGAAAGATATGAAGAAGCTGCCGACGCTTTTGAGGCTGAGGCGGCTGTGCGACGCCGTCTAGGAGAGGAACAGGCAGCGTTAGTGCAGGAAAGGCGAGCTAGGAGCTTGCGTTCAGAGTTAAAAGTGTTTTTTCAAACCGAAGGTAGGCGTAAGCCAGCTGACCCCTCTCAATTAGCTCTATTTGAGCCGCCAGCAGGACTTTATTTTGGTGTTTTTGTGGAGAAGGATAGAAATGTCGGTGGGAATAATCCGGGAGAATTTAATCGCCTCGTAGGAAAACCTCAAACTATTTTCTTTAACTATCATCCCTATGGGCGCCCCTTTGCTTATAACTGGACACGCTTAGTAAAAGAGCAGGGCGCTGCTGTGCATATTGCCCTAGAGCCGAGACCAAGCTTAGAAATGGTTGAAGACAACGAGTATTTGCGTCAGTTTGCACGTGATATGGCTGCGGCTGAGGTGCCTATATTTCTTCGCTTTGCCTCTGAAATGAATGGGGATTGGGTGCCTTGGCATGGCGATCCGGAACTATATATTGAAAAGTGGCGACTTCTGACTAGAGTTGTGCGAGAGGAAACTTCCAACGTAGCTATGGTTTGGGCACCAAACAGTGTTCCACTGGCAAATATCATGGATTACTATCCCGGCGATGACTATGTGGATTGGGTAGGTGTTAACCTCTATAGCGTGGCTTACTTTGATGGTGACCCGGAGCGTCCAGCTGACAGGGTGAACCCTTTGGATTTAATTGCTCCTATCTATGCAGCTTTTGCCGACAGGAAACCTATTATGGTAGCTGAGTTTGGGGCCACACATTTTACAACAGCTACCAACTCGGATGCGACCGAGTTTAGCATAACCAAAATGCAGCAGCTTTATCATGGTGTACAGATGCTTTTCCCCAGAGTTAAAAATATCAATTGGTTTAGTGTAAATACTATAACCTGTGCTCCTAATCCGGCGCGCCGCCTGAATAATTTTAGCTTGACAGAAAATCAACAAGTGCTCAATGCTTATAGAGAGATGCTACGCTATCCCTACTTTTTATCCCAAGTAGTAAATGGGCCCTTTGCACTTCCTTTAAAGGAGTATAGTGGTCCTATAGTTCTGCCGCTACCGGAGGCTGGAGTCTTAGAAGGGCAGGTTACTTTACAGTCTTGGGTGCGAACGCATGACCCTTTCCTCTCTCGGGTAGAGTATCGAGTAAATGATGTTTTTCTGGCGGCACCTGTTCGGATGCCATATGCAGTAACCTTCAATACTGCTGACCTGTTTGATGGGAAGCAACTTTTGGAGGTAACCGCTTATGATAGCCAAGGACGTCCAGCTATTACTCGTAGGTATTCTTTTCAGACCACTGGGGGTAAGCAGCGTCAGGAGCGGAGACTTCGCCTTACTTTAGGTGAAAACGAAGCTTTGGTGGATGGAGTTGCTACCACTATGACTCGTGTTCCCTTTTTGATGGAGGGGGTTGCCAAAGTCCCACTGCGTTTTATTTCAGAGAAACTGGGAACAGAGGTGAAGTGGGAGGTAGGTATCATCACTCTGCGCCGGCAAGGGAAAGAGATTAGGCTACAGTCGGGGGTGGCAACTGCCTGGATAGATGGTGTTGCTCTCTCTTTGCCACAACCGCCGCTGATTCAAGCAGGAGTTACTTTTGTACCTTTACGCTTTATAGCTGAAAAATTTCAGGCTGAGGTGCATTATGACAGGGGAGTCATCACAATTAGAGACGTTTTGTAACTATTTAGGCTCAAGGTTCAAGATTGACGAAACCTGCACCGCACTTGCTCAACTTGCAAGTTTTCTTAGGG
>CAZLTH010000234.1:0-3361 GCA_964562355.1 uncultured Syntrophomonadaceae bacterium
TGCCCCTTCGTATTCAATTCGCAATGGTCGAGCCATAAAAATTTTCTCCTTCCTAATCTTTATAGGAGAGCCTACTAAACAATATGTCCATTGTCAAGGGCTGACCCCGAAAGTTATGACCCCGAAAGTTATCTAAATTCTTGCTTTCTACCTCCACTTGGGGATAGTCACTCGCCAATAATGCAAATTTTGTGCTTTCACTATTTGCCAAAGAAATCTCGGACCACCGCAAACTTTTCAGGAAGAAGGCTAAAAATGATCGGGAAGGAATCTATCTTGACGGTAGCCAGTTTCGATTCGCTGATTGCGATGATGGCCGATAGCCGTATTGTCTCTGATAGCCGTATCGCTTCTAATAGCCGTATCGGCTCTAATCCACTCATCTCTAATCCACGCCAATCTTCAAGCCGTCCGCCCAATTCTGTAACCAGCATTTCAGGAATCTCTGCAGGCAATGCCATATATTGAGCCAGGAGCAGGAGCACAACAAATACAGAGCAGATAATCCAGCCCATAGCAAACCCGAAGACCGCCCCACCCAAGCGGTCCACCCAACCCAAAGATACCATATGCGGAATGGTATATAACATTGACCCCAGAATAGACACAATCACGTAGACAATTGTAAAGATGAGAACAACGGCGATTATTTCGGCTAGGCTTTCACCCTTTATAAAGCCCAGTATTTCAGCCAAAGGATGGTACAATCTACCTGCCAGGACCATACCCAGAATCACCCCCACCAGAGGCACAACGGATTTAATCAGACCACGCTTCATGCCCAAAAGAGCCAGTATGCCCAGAACAACGATGATACCAATATCTAGACCGTTCATGTTCATGATTACCTTTTCGCTCAACAAACCCACAAGATGATTAACAAACTCCCACTTCTCAAGGGATGCTGGTCCCACAATCAGAAATCCAATCGGTCCAGGCAGCCCTTCACTCACTTTTACTCTATACTGTATTGCACCCTTAAACTTTTCCGCTTCTCTCTTCCCAGCAAAAATGATTAGGCAATAGTCTCCAGAATCAGGGAAAACTGCCTCAATGATGTAGTGCTCTCCTTCTCTTTGTACAAAAGTTAATGTTCTTGGCAGTCGTTGATCTTCCTGTTCTAGCCTCGCCGATAGCTGAATGTCCTCAGGAGCTGAGATGGTGATAGTGATGCTGTGTCTGGTCTCAATTGTGGGTCGGAGTTGGCTTATTGGTTCTAAGTTGTATCTAAAAAAGGAAGGCCTCACGAGTAGCAGTTCGGTGAACTCTTCCCTGGTGATAGGAATTTCAAGCAACTGCCATATTGGGTTTCTCGGGAAGTGGGTGTAGATGAGTTGGTCTGGGGGGGTAAGGAAGAAGAATTCCTCGACGATTGCGTTATCGTCAGCCCAGGTGGTGTCCAGCAAGTACCAGTCGCCGCCGATTCTTACAGCGTTCCAAGCGTGGTAGTTGGGGTCCTCAAGGGGAGTAGTCCCTTCCAAGAAGGCAGCAGCGCGCTCCTCTCTTACCCACCCTGTGATATATGCAACCTCCAATCCCGCAAGATGGCCAAGAGCCTTGAAGAGCCTTGAGTATCCCTCACACACGACTTTCCGTGAGGCAAGCGCTCCTTCGGCACTTTGATCGCCACGAATTCCAGCGCGAAGTCCTTCTCTGTCGTAGGCGATGTTATGTGTAATCCAGCGGAAAATCGCCCGAACTTTTTCCAGGTCATTTTGAGCTGGTTCAATCAAGTAGGCAGCCAGACTTTCGACCGATTCCTCTGCCCATTCTGGAGCATCAAGGGCATGCTGATCAATTAGCTCAAAGTTGACTCCCTCTGTAATATCTCTTGATTCCAGAATCGGTATAAGGAGGAGATCTCTAGACTCTGGACCTGGTTCTACCACTGGCATTGATTCTGGTTCGACCGCTGACTCCGCTTCTACCACTGGTGGTGAGGACAGAGTTGGCAGAGAAGAAGCCAACACCAAAGACATAGCCAGCAACAATAGCTCTAGGCAGAAGCTGACCCCTGATGTCAGTTTTCTACTTCTCATCTAGTCTACGCCCTCCAGTAGATTTGTTATCCTTTCTCTGCACTGTGGATAATTTAGCTAAAGAATAAACTTCCCGATTTTCTTTGGAAACTCCTTGTTTTGTACGCCATTCGACAAAAGATTCTTTAAGTCCTTCTTTTGGTTTGGAACAGGATAGATTAAATTAGTGCCTTCGGCAACTCAACTAACCTGCAACCTTCCACTAAAAAGGAAAGTTCCTATAGAATCAAATTACTTAAACCGTCTCCGTGGTTTTGGTTTCCGATACCTCGTTTTTAATTCACAAATAGCACGTTTTGTAGTATAATACCTTTAGGTCATTTGATCCGGGATGGTGCATAATCTAAAACAAGGAGGTGCTTTTGTGCTACAAATAACTGCAACTGAATTCAAAAAAAACTTGGGTAAATATCTAGCAATAGTAAATAAAGAGGATATTATTGTTACTCGTAATGGGATTCCGGTCGCCCAGGTCACAATCCCAAAAGATAACAAGTCAAGCTTGGTAAACCAGCTCATCGGAATAATACCTGATGATTATACTATTGAGGACGCACGAAGGGAGCGACTGGTACAATAATGAGGATAATCATTGATAACAACGTCATCATAGATGTTTTCCAAAACAGAAAACCCTTTGTTAAATTTTCCTCCAGAATTTTGCGCTTAGCCGAAACAAAACAAATAAAAGGTTATATCACCGCAAATTCAATTACTGACATCCACTACGTCTTAAAACGTTCTCTGAAAGACAAGCAAAAATTGTATACAGCCATTGATATCCTTTTAAAGCTTGTAGATATCATTGATGTAACAGCAAAAGATGTAAGGAAAGCCTTTCATCTAGGCATTCGTGACTTTGAAGATAAATTAATCTGTGTTTGTGCTGAACGCATAAAAATTGATTATGTTATCACACGCAACACCAAGGACTTTACGAACTCATCTGTACCAGCGATAACACCAGAAGATTTTTTGACGATGTTTTTTGATTATCTTTAACTTTTGACTTTTGCCTTGAGAGGGAATAGATGGTTCAACCACAAGCAATCAAACCGTCCCCGTGGTTTGCCCCACTTGACGATTGTAGATGTGCGCCATATACTTTGAGCAAGAGGTGATACCTATGTATACCACAATCCAAAAACAGGGAAATAATCAGGCGATGAGAGTACCCAAGGCTATTCTGGAAATGACAAAGCTCAAGGGAAACGATAAGGTGGAAATAAAGATTCAAGGCGGCAACCTAGTTATTGTCCCCATCAAAAAACATAAAACCTTAGCAGCAAGAGTCGCTGAATACAAAGGAGATTATACCTGCA
>CAZLTH010000235.1:0-3317 GCA_964562355.1 uncultured Syntrophomonadaceae bacterium
GGAGCCATATTCAAAACCTGTCCTTCTTTGGTCATACCACTTTCCTGACCACCTGTATTCCCATACACTTCATTGTCCACCATAATAGTAGTAAACTTTTCTCGCCGGAACCAAGCATGCAAAGTCATATCCAGACCAATATCTGCTATACCACCATCACCTACCAAAACCATCACATCTTTGTGCCGATCAGGATAACGAATTGTCAGCATCCTTTTCAAACCGGAAGCTACAGCACTCTGATTGCCAAAGGCTGTACAAGAATAATTTACAGCTGTCTGTGCCAAAGAAAAAAATGAACAACCGGGAGTTCCAAGAATGAGAGTATCTTCTGGAGACGGCAATGCTGCTGCCACTAGGCGAACACCCAAAGCCACTCCACACCCTCCACAATGAGGATGTTCCTCTATTATTTCCTTAAAAGCACCCAAGTTTTTGACACCCTTCTCTTTCTTAAAAAAAGGTCCCTGCTCAACCAAATCCTTATATTCTGGCGGTAATAAGTCTGCAAACGCTTTCACCGGAGTAATAATTTTCGTTGACATAAATCTCTATTCACCTTCCCTTCCCACTTCCAGCTTCCAACCTCTCTCGGACTCTTCACCGTTTCCCCCATCCCGGTTCCTAGTCCCCCGTCTAACTTCTAACCTCCCACTTCCCACTTCTCGCTTCACTTCGTTCACTATCAATTCCACGGGCATGGTCATGCCACCAAAAACCCTAGGACCAGGTACCACTCGGCTGTTATGATCAAGAATAGCCATAACTTCTTTTGCCAGCCAACCACCAACATTAAACTCAGGGATTATAATTACCTCTGCCTTGTGTGTGGCTTCTCTTATTTCTTCAGTCGGAAAAGGGCGAATAGACTTAACTTTAATCAGTCCTGCATCTATCCCTTCATGGTGTAAAATCTTTAACGCTTCTCTGCTCTGGGAAGCAGCGGTACCTGAAGCAAGCATGAAAATCTTGGCCGCCGGATTTTCTACTTCCACTAAGCCATTTAAATAATGCTCGATATGGGGGCGAGCTCGCTCAGCTGCTGCCAATATTTCCTGATGCCAGCTGGCATTAGCAGCGTAACTGATAAAGTTACTCTTTATAAGCAGGGGATCTCGTACCTGCCGCATAGGAGGAGTTTCCATATCAAAGGTCGGCACCGGTGCCTTTTGAGGATTATAAGCAGCTAGTTTGAGGTCTGCCGATGGCATCATAACCTTATCACGAGTATGAGTAACAAAAAAACCATCTGCAAAAACCCCTACCGGCAAATGAACTTCGGGTTTTTCTGCGATGGCATAAGCTTTTAAAATCATATCAAAAAAGTCTTGGGCATCTTCGGCATGAAACATAAGCATACCGGTATCCATGAGCATAGCCATTTCAATGTTTTCTGGTTGAATGGATGGTGGCAGGGAAACACCTCTGCACATAAAGGCACAAACAATAGGTTGCCGAGCACCCGCCCAGACAGGAAACATCTCCATAGCACGTAATGTGCCCGGACCGCTGGTAGCAGTAAATACACGTCCTCCTCCAAGAGAAGCGCCATGTACGGCCGCCATTACCGCAAACTCATTTTCACCCCGGTAATAATCCTTTAAATAGCCTGCGGCATAGACATCTCCTACCAAGTGCAAACTCTCACTCTGCGGAGTTATCGGATAGGCTATGGCCATATCAACATTGGCCCTTTTTACAGCCTCTGCTACCGCTTCACTGCCAGTTATAAAGGCTCGCTCTCTGGGAGCATCAAAAAAAAGATGATCAGCATCAACTATACGTTGTTCCACAGTCACCTTACTCACTCTCCGTTCCTCGTTCTTCGTTACTTACTGAGTCACTTAGTCACTTAGTCACTCAGTCACTAACCCGTCATGGATTACAATAATCACAGCGTCCTGCTGCTACTTTTTTATCTTCTGGTTCTTTTCTCTCTTCCGTAAAGCCACACCTAGCACACCTGAACACAGTTGCCGCCACTTCTCGTGTGGGCAAACCGCAGGCTTCGCAGGGCAACCCTCTTTTCTTTTCCACTACAGAAAATCCGGGAGTAGTGCACTTAGGACACTGTTCTTTTATTTTTCTTACCAAATCTTCCGTAGCTTTTTGTATAGCAACCATCCTGTCAGGGTTAGCATGCGCACGCATGTCTGTCTCTAAAAAAACTTTTCCCATAGGAGATTGAAGGAGCCCAATCTTAAAGGCTTTTTTCAAGCCTTCCCAACTGTCAATTCCTTTAACTAAAAAAGAATCTGGAGCACCTTCAGGCTGCAAAACAAGATGGTGAGTAGGGAACTTTACCCGGCGAGCAAATTCCTCCGCTTCCAAAAAAGTAGTTACTGTTATCTGAGCATAATTAGTCTGGCTACTGGCGTATTCGCCGCAAATCTCCAAATTCTCCCGAGCATCTACCAGTAAAACCATCTCCAGATTCCAAGGCAAAAAAGGACTCATAGGGTGAGGTCCAAAGCTTCCTTCACTAGCTAACCCCAAATCAAGTCCTTTTAACTCCATACCCTTTCTGGCTTTGCGTCTAGCTACTTCTAGCTGGGTACCCTTCCTAGGCACTTCTCTAGTAAAAGTGCCTAGGAGATCTGTATCAAAGCTTGTATCCACCAAAAGTCTGCAACCTGTATTTTTTTCAAAAACAGGTTTAATTACTCGCTCCTTACCGTGCTTGGTCAAAAGAACAGCCTGACGCCCTGCAAAAAAAGAATTCTTCTTAAACAACGATCTTCAGAGCGTCCTTGGGGCATGCTGTCACGCATAATCCACAGCCTTTGCAGCGATCAGGATCAATAGTCACTTTTTTATTCTCTTTATGGTATTTAAAAACATTAGGGTCCGGGCAAGTAAAGATACACAACTTGCACCCGGTACATTTTTCTTCTTCAACTCTGGCTGAAACATACATAAGATTTCTTGCCTCCCTTAATTTTACAAGGAATATTCTTCGATAAGTTTACTGGCTGCTTTCGCAACTTCCATGTTCTTCTCTATAAGCAGCTCTTTTTTAGCAAACTTACTCTTCATCACATCGTCAAGAGCAGCCGTAGTACCGGAAGCTATAAACTTCTTCGTCCCACCAAACCTATCAATCACAGCTGCTTTAAGAGCTTTAAAAGAAACTATTGAGGTAGCTCCTAGTAATCCACCCAACAAGGCAATATTACTGGATAGCTCTGTTCCTCCTACATCTATAGCAATCTGAGTAGCTGGCAGATAAAACAACCTCGTCTTCAGCTCAGCCAGTTTTTTTAAATCTTCATCTCTCAAGTCCAAGGGGGTTTCCGAGTTAATCAGGATAGTTCCTT
>CAZLTH010000236.1:0-1753 GCA_964562355.1 uncultured Syntrophomonadaceae bacterium
GGGGCTATAGTCTCTTATGTTGATAGATATGGTGGCTACCTGCCGGGAAGCATCTTTGGGGCCATAGACAGTTACCCCTTTAATGGCTTCTAATCCAGAGAGGAGTTTAGCGGTTAGTCTTACCTCATGTTCTCTGATTTTATCCAGTCCCTCCTCTAAGATAAATCTTATTGCCCTGCCTAAGCCAGCAATACCAAGGAGATTAGGTGTCCCAGATTCATATTTGTCCGGAAGCACATCAGGCTGAGTGTTTAGCTCGGACTGACTTCCCGTGCCCCCAAATCTTAAGGGGCATAAATCTATTCCCTCTCTTAGATACAATCCTCCGGTCCCCTGAGGACCAAGGAGACCTTTGTGCCCGGGGAAAGCAAGGAGGTCTATGTTTGAGCGGGCAACATCTACGGGATATACCCCGGCGGTCTGAGCGGCATCAACGAGAAAGAGGATATGGCTATCTTTTGCTACGGCGCCTATTTCTTCAATGGGGAGGAGGGTGCCGATGACATTGGAGGCGTGAGTGAGGGCAATTAGTTTTGTGGTTGGCTTTATAGCTTTAGCTATATCTTTCGGGTCAAGATAGCCCTCTGGTGATGTTTGAACCCTGGTTACACTAACCCCCTGGGTTTCTAAATATCTCAGAGGGCGAATTACTGAATTATGTTCCAGGCTGGTAGTGATGACATGGTCACCGGAGCTTAGCAATCCTCTTAGAGCTAAATTAAGAGCGTCGGTAGCGTTAAAGGCGAAGATGATCCGGCCGGGATTATTTATGTTGAAAATTTGAGCTAAGTCTTTGCGAGTTTGATAGATGGTTCTATCGGCTTCCAGGCTTCCTGATCTTTTAGGGCTTGAGTCGGTATTCTTAAGGCATTTTTCTATCTCTTCATAGACAACCTGCGGCTTGGGGTAGGAGGTAGCCGCGTTATTCAGATAGATTGACCCGTTAGTAGGCCCCGGGAATCTGTCCAGAGGGCTTGGGCTCCTTTCTACCTGATGAAAATCTTCAATAGCAATTCTCTTTTTAGCAAGGAGGGCTTTTATCTCTTTCTCATTCTGAGGGTCAATCTCCAGGGCCTGGGTGCAGGATGAGCTTACCTCTCCGGGAACGGTGGTTATCTTTACTAGATAGCCCTCTCTGGTTAAAATCTCTTCAGCCGCTAAGAGATGGTGAAGGGAAAGGAAAGTAATGAGGCTTCTCTGCTCCAACACTCTATTCTTTCTCCGGCTTGGATACGGAGACGACAATAATATTATCAGCTCGGCCCTGCCAGTTGTAGAAAGTAACCCCGGTTCTGGCCCAGGGGTGCTCTCCCGGAACGATGTCTTCGGCTTGCTCATGAGCAAAGAGAGCTTCGTGGACTATTAAATAATTCCCGGTGGGGTCGCTGCTATAGCCTACCCCTACCGAAGGAAAGTGAGCCATCTGAGTTAGAGCCCGGGAGAGATCTTTCCCGGCACCGGGGCCCAAGGAAAAGATTAAAATGGGTGGGTGGCCCTTAGCTATCTCTTCCTTATAGCCTGCAAAGGTGATGACTTCCTCAGGATTAAGGCTGCTTCTACACTTAAGGGTTACTTGGAGCTCATAGCCTCTCCCTCTGGCTACCTCTTCTACTCTGCGGGGAATATTGTGAATAATCAGGCCATTTATTTCTTCTCTGAGGTTTCTGGCCACCTCAGCAATAAATTCCTCTTTTGATTCGCTTTCTTCTCTCAGACCCCAGTAATCCAGTAAGGCCGCAGTAACGGCAGGATG
>CAZLTH010000236.1:1853-3315 GCA_964562355.1 uncultured Syntrophomonadaceae bacterium
ATCATGTTGCTGGCGATGCTATCCCAGTTATAGAAGGATATCCCGGGATGAGGCCAGGGATGGGCGGAGTTAGGTTCCGGTGGCCTTTCTCTGAAGAAGAACCCCTCATGAGCAATGATGTACCTCCCGGTGGCATCAACTAAATACCCTACCCCTACCACACAAGTCTGGATATCACACCTTTTGGCAGAGTAGAGGTCAGTAGCACATCTATGCTTATGCATGAAGCTAATCACCACTGGCCGCCCAGCCCTGATTTCTTGCTGATAGTCCTCAAAAGTCATTTGCTCTTCAGGGTTGGTGCTTCTCAGAGCCCATTCTCCGGCCTTAACTCTGTACCCTCTCATAGCTGAGAACCTTTTCACTCCCCCGGCTATCTCTAAGATCTCTTCTCTCCTCCCGCACCCACAGGTGGTGATAAAATTGGCTATCTCGCCAATAAAAGTTTTGTCTAATTCCCTGGGCCGATTCAGGTGCCAATATCCTAAGGCCATAGCGGCGGCGGTAGCGTGGGAAGAGATGAAAAAATTATAGATGGGAACATTCTCAAGATAAGTAAAGCTAGCGTTTGTTTGGCCGGGGGATTCATTGTTTATAGAGCTCCAGTAAGGATTTTTTCTTCCCGCCCCGGAGAATCTTGCTACTTGCAGGATCTCTTTGCTGACCACAGTAGAGCTTCTCATCTCTATGAAAATTGAGTTTATCTTCTGCCCTGATTTGTCTAAGAGGGGGAACCGGACAAAGTAGATGGAGGGACAGACATAAATGAAGGATGGTTGCCCCAGATAGCCGGGAAGGTTATTAACTAAGAGGTATTTCTTGGCCTCTTTTTTATGGGAGGCTAAGGCTCTTTTGTGTGGGGGAGGGGAGGTGGAGAACTCCTGGATGGGATGGTCAGTAAATCTATTGCTGAGAATGATGTAGCCAAGAATTTCTTCTTTATCATTGACTACGCTGAAGCAATAGGCTATTACGTTACCAAAGAAATCGTGGTAGGGCACCGGCTCACTCAAGGTAGCCCCTGGCCAGGCTTTTATTTGCCCCATGGCAGCCTCGGACCGAATTCGGAGAAAATGGAGAGCAGTTTCCTGAATCACTTCCGGGGAGACATTAGCTCCGGCCCAAGTTTTTGGACTTAACAACAGGAACATGACTAATGCCATAAGGATTTTGGAATTGGCGCTTCTCATCATTTCCTTTTAGTTACTATTTGAAAAATAAACGACCTAAGCACTTGCCGTCTCTCTCTATCTCTTCTTTATGATGGATACAAGGGCATATGTTTTCATCGCCTTTAGGACGACAAGGGCAATAAGGCTTACCCCAAAACAAGGTATTTTTTGTTAAGCCTGGCAAAACTTGAGCGCCAAGGGGACACCTTTTTTATTCCCTTTTTCTGGGCCTCCCTGGCCTTAGGCACTTCAATGGACGATTTAATGCACCTTCTAATTTCTTAATGAAT
>CAZLTH010000237.1:0-3303 GCA_964562355.1 uncultured Syntrophomonadaceae bacterium
GAAGTGCGATTTGGAAATATTCTTGTGGCCGATATGACTAACCCAGAGTTTGCAACAGTTATAAACAAGTGTTCAGCTATTGTGACTGACAAAGGGGGGATACTTTGCCATGCTGCTATATTTTCGCGGGAGGTAGGTATTCCATGTATTGTCGCTACTGAAATTGCAACAAAGGTTTTGAAAGATGGAGATAAGGTCGAGGTTGATGCTTTAAACGGAATAATAAGGAAAATTCAATGAGAAGTTTTTAACATAAAAGTGAGAGGCATTATAATGGATCGAAATAAGGTTATAAACAAATTAAAACCCCCTCCTAAGCTTAAAGGCTTAGATTTTACTTACGAAGAGATAATGAAGGCTAAAGACCAAAATGAGCTTCTAATGATCAGCCCTTTTGTTACAAGAGAGTGCAATTTAAGGTGTAGATATTGTTATATTTCTAGTGGTAAACCCTTATCTAATGAATTAAGCTTAGAAGAATATCGGGACATTATTAGTCAAGGTAAAGAAATAGGAGCAAGGACAGTATGGATACCTGGAGCAGGGGAACCTCTACTACAAAAGGACTTCTTTAAAATAGTAGAATATGTAGATTCGCTTGGAATGACTTTGGTTTTTTTTACCAATGGAACATTAATCACTAAAGAAAATGCCAAATATCTGTACTCCAAAAATGTTTCCATTATAACTAAGTTCAATAGTTTTAATGAGAAAATACAGGATTATTTAGCTGGTAAAAAGGGGGTTTACAAAAACATCCAGCGAGGGCTTTATAATTTATTGGAAGCAGGTTTTAATGAAAGTAAACCTACAAGGTTGGGAATCGAATCAGTTATTTGCAAACCTAATTATGACGAGATACCCCAAATATTTGTCTGGGCAAGAGAAAGAAATGTCTACCCTTACTTAGAATTGATAATCCATAGCGGGAGAGCAAAAACAACTCAGGAGTTAGACCTCACACTTGAGCAAGAGAGAAAATTATTCTATTCCTTGTTAAAGATAGACAAGAGGGAATTTGGTTATATTTGGAAACCTACTCCTCCCTATGTAGCCACTTCTTGCAATAAGCTATTTTACAATATAGTTGTAGACTCTCAAGGCTGGATACAACCATGTTGCGCTATCGATATAAAGGTAGAAAATATAAGAACAAAATCATTAAAAGAAATTTTAAAATCAGATATATTATTAAAAATAAAAAATATGGATAAATATGTGAAAGGGAATTGTGGAAAGTGTAAGATTAAAGAATGTTATTATGGATGCAGATCAGAAGCATATAATTCAGGAGATTTATTTGGTTCTTATAAAAGATGTTGGTATTCTATTGATTAACTGATTTTATAAATCTTTAATCTCAGGAGGAATTACATTGTATCCATCAAAAAAGGTCTTAATTATTGATGACGATTTAAATTTTGCTGAACATCTAAAGGCTCGGCTTCAACCTCATTGGAATGTTTTGCCTATAATAGCAACTGAACATTGCGCTACTTGTATTTCTTCCGGTAGAATTTTAAGAGAAGAATCTTGCCTTCGAGAAAAGGAAATATGGAAAGATTCATCTTGTCCTTTTCTGGAGGATAAAGATTTATGCTGTTTTGATGTTGCACTTGTCGATTTAGTATTACCAAAAACAGTGCGCGATTCCTTCCAAAAAATTTTAGAGAGAACGTCCGAAGGCGGACTTCTACCTCTTGCTAAACTCAAAAATTTAGGAGGATATAAGATTCTTCGAGAGATCAAAAAGACTTATGTTGATTCTGAAGTTATTATGGTCTCTAGAATCAGAGACCGCAGATTTATAATCTCTGCAATACAACTTGAAGCTTTTGGGTATGTTGTAAAAGATCCGATTGAGAGACACGTTCCCACTATCCAGCAAAAAATAAAAAAACTGGAACATTTTAAGCTAGGAGAAGGTAGAGATGTAGCGGAAGAAATTATCAAACTCATAAAACCTGTTCCTGAAGAACCAGAAGAGATTAGTATTCCTCATTCAGCTATTGATGAAGTTGCTCTACTTGTTGAAAAAGCGTATCTCTCAAGAATAAAAACATATACAAGGATTTATCTTCCAGATGAAGACTTCATAAATAAGGCTTATAGGAAACCTGAAAGTTTTTTCATTCCAAAACATGTAAACGAAAGTGCAATTATTGTTTATATAGATATAAGGAATTCTGCAAACTTATGGGAGAGAAGTCGAGGAGCACCGATCTGGGTGGATGATAAGTTAAATCATATTTTTGAAATTATACACCAAGAGTGTTATAGACATTCTGGTTGCATTGACGTATTTATTGGAGACGCAGCTTTAATATTGTTTGATATATATAAACGAGTACCCCTTTCAAAAAAACAAGAAGATCAGATTAAGAATGTTACAAGAAAGGCTCTTAATTGTGTCGAGAATATAAAGAAACGTTTTCTATCAGAGCTCTCCCGATGGGAAATTCCATCTTTGGATATTGGTCTTAGGTTTGGAGTAATAAGTGCTGAAAGAAGTACATCAATGTTTGCGCATGTAGGAGCAAAGCATCGCAAACAACTCACAATTGTAAGTGAGCAAATGCATGAGGTTACCCGGATACTTTCTGAGTTATCAAATCCTAACTTCAGAGAGCTTCTTACCGATTCAGATAATCCAATTGTCTTAATAGGAAGTATTATAAAAGAGGTGTTAAAGATAGAGGAATATAAATCTCGACTGAATCTGTTTGACGAAGAGATAGAGATAAAAGGACTTTTTAAACCAGGTACAAATGAACCCCGGAAGCTCAAAGTAGCTGAGTTAAATGAATAGTAAATAAATCAAATTAAAAGATTTCTTGTGCACGAGAATAAAGAGGTTCGCAAGAATAAAGATGTTGAAAGAGCCAATTCAGCATTAAGGAAAATCTCCGGGAATATTTAACTTATCTTGAATGCCATTGGTATAGAGGATCTAATTACTTTGTGAATCCTCAAAAACGGAGAGAAGACATTTGTTTATCCCTATCCATATCCAACCACTCATCAATATTTCTTTTCCTAAAGCGCTATTGATTACCAACCTTTGTTGCAGGAATTTTGCCCTCTTGAGCAAGTTTATAGATAGTAGAAACCCCAGTCTTTAAATACTTAGCACATTCTTCCACGGTCATTATCTCTTCTGGTGGCATAATTTTTCTCCCTCGCAATCCAAAACTTAACACTATTTAATAACGAATAAAAATATACCACAAAACCTAATGGAAGTCACCTAATGGAAGTCAAGGAAATTTTTTCATTTGGCTATAATGATCCTGAACACTTTCA
>CAZLTH010000238.1:0-3298 GCA_964562355.1 uncultured Syntrophomonadaceae bacterium
GGGGGAGGGCTTACGAGTTCCTACCAAGCAAGAGCGCAGGTAGGAAGTCCGAGCAAAAGCGAAAGGAATGGATTATAACAGTGAAAAAAATATTGATTATTGAAGATGAAAAAAGCATAGCTGAGCTGCAGCGTGATTATCTGGAGATTAACGGCTACGAAGTGATCATAGCACACAATGGAGAGGAAGGATTAAAGTTAGCTCTGGAAGAAGATATTGATCTAGTTATTTTGGATTTGATGCTGCCGCAAATGGGAGGCTATGCGGTGTGTAAGGAGATAAGAAAACAGAAGGATATTTCTATAATTATAGTTTCGGCAAAAATAAATGATGTTGATAAAATTCGTGGGTTAGGTCTTGGGGCAGATGACTACATGACCAAGCCGTTCAGCCCACAGGAGCTGGTCGCCAGGGTAAATACACATATCAGAAGGTATGACAGCCTCACCTCCAAAAGAGGGGACTATCGGCAGGAAGAGATAAAAGCAGGGGAGTTAATCATCGAGAAGGCCTCAAGGCGTGTCTATTTGAATGAAAAAGAGATTACTTTAACTGGCAAGGAATTTGATGTTTTGCTGCTCCTAGCGCAAAATCCTGACCTGGTCTTCAGCAAAGGACATCTCTTTGAAAAAATATGGGGATACGATTCCTACGGCGATATTTCCACCGTGCCGGTGCATATAAGACGCATCAGGGAAAAGATAGAAAAAGAACCTTCTGCGCCTGAATATATAGAAACAATCTGGGGTGTAGGGTACCGGTTTAAGAAATTTTAAAGGTGAAAAGAAAATAAAACCAGGTCTTGCCAGAGAGCAAGAGTGATGCTAAAATTATGATTGAAGGTTTAAGGGTTGATTGTAGATAGCAGGAAAATATTTTTCCATTAAAGCAGGATTTTTATCTCCCAGGTAAGGGTGACTTTTTTTCAGTTCTTCCAAGGAATGTAGATTGAGAACGGCTGTAACTAGGTCTTCCCGATTATGATGCTTTGCTTCGGCTAAAACGCCGTCTTTTTGAGGGGTTAGTTCTAGAGGAGCGAAGATGCCTGCTTTTCCTGTTAAGGTAAATCCAAGCAGTTCTCCTACCAGAGCACTTTTAATACCGTAAACTAGGCTCTCCTGTATTCGTGGCCAGATGCCACGCAGGGCTAACCAGTAGTTATAAGCTTCTGCGTTGGCTATCGGGACCATCACGATTTCTGCTCCTAAAAGAGTCAGTAGTCGAAATGTTTCGAAATAGGTTGCATCCATGCAAATAGGCATGGCCAATTTGCCTAAGGGTGTGGAGAAAACCTGAAAATCACGACCACTTGCCAATCCCCATTCATGCTCTATAGGCATCAAGTGAACCTTATCTTGGAATCCAAGCAACTTGCCATCAGGGCCGTACAGAAAAGCTCTATTTACCACTTTTTCTTTATCAGGCAATACAAAGCTTCCTGCCATGATGTGGATTCCGTAGCTAGCGGCTAAAAAAGAAAAAGTTGTCTGTACTACCCTGTCAAATACCGGACCTACCAGTCGAAATAAATCTGCCATGTTTACAGATGATTCATCAGATGTTTCCTTGATATTTTTAGCCATGTCTTCAACCCCTGGTAACAGGCCCAAAAGTTGAAAAGAATTATTTTCAGGAAAAACTAACAGCTGAACCCCTTCCTTCGCAGCCAGATGTACATGCTTGCAGATCATGTCAACGTAGTCTAGGGGATTTGTAAAAAGTTCTACTTCCAGCTGGCAGGCACCAACTTTAATTTTATGACGATCAATAAGGTTGCAATTGCCTGTACTTAGGATGCGCTTTCTGTGTAAATGATTTAAAATAAAGGCAGGGCGAGTGCGCCAGTAGAGATATTTTATGAATAGTTTTTCCTTGATGGTTGATAAGTTCATTTGTTGGACCTCTTTACGAGAGTGACTCAGTGACTCAGTAAGTGGATGAATGAGGACTAACAATTGCTTCGTCGTACTTTGTCTCTACTTATTTACTTATTTACTTATTCACTCAGTCACTTAATTAAATTCTTCTTCACATTTCAGTTGATTTCCTGCAAGAAAAGGATAGCATTTTCTTGACTTTTGCATAATATCTGACTTAAGGGGTTAAGAGATTAAGCAGAAAAGGAGGGGAGATTGTCCATGTATAGCATTTTGATTGCAGATGACAGTATGTTTATGCGCATGACTTTGAGACGGATTTTGCAAAAAGCTGGTTATGAGATAAAAGCAGAAGCAGAGAACGGTCTGCAGGCTGTGGAAAAATATAAAAAGTATAGACCGGATTTGGTCACCATGGATATTACTATGCCGATTATGGAAGGTATAGTGGCTGTTAAAAAGATTATACAAATAGATGGAGATGCCAAAATTATCATGTGTAGTGCCGTAGGACAGAAAACACTTGTTACTGAAGCCATGCGGGCGGGAGCAAAAGATTTTATCGTTAAACCTTTCCAAGAGGAAAGAGTATTGGCAGCTATTCAGAAGCTTTTACCGTAGGAAAAGAATGACCCAAAAAGAAAGGAGCCAGATCGTGCTATGTGGAAATGCACTAATTGTCATCATGTAGATTTTAGTTCTGTCAAGCCCAAGAGGTGTCCTGTTTGTGGTGTGGAGGCGGAGAAGCTTGTTCCTCATCAGGTTAAGGGGATTAAGGGAGAGAAGACCCTGCGGAATCTCAAAAATGGGTTTATTGCTGAAGCGCAAGCGAATCTAAGAAACCTTGCTTTTGCCATGAAAGCAGAGCAGGAAGACCTGCCGCAGATAGCAAGCTTGTTTCGGGCTGTGGCCGAAGCAGAGGCGGTACACGCCTTTAATCATCTGCGTCTTCTAGATGCTGTGTCAGATACCCAAGATAACTTGGAGAGTGCTTTTGAGAAAGAAAGTATGGCTGCGGAAGTTTACCCTCGCTTTATTGAGGAGGCTGAGAAAGAGGGTAATAAGCGTATAGCAAAGATTTTCAGTTATTCTAGGGATGTTGAGGAGGGACATGCTAAGCTGTATGAGAAAGCACTTAAGCATATGATGTCTGATGAAGAGGTGGATTATTATGTGTGCGGTGTTTGTGGGTATGTATCTGATGGGGTGCTCCCCGAGAAGTGCCCGATTTGCGGTGTGCCCAAGGAGAAGTTTAGGAAGGTTGTCTAAGTTTTTGTAACTACTCAGCTCAGCTCAGCTCAGTTCAGCTACTACTGCAATACCTCGTGTGTTAGAGGTGAGAGGCGGTGAGACGCCCTCCCACCTCTAATTTAATACTATAGGAATTTTCTTTTTCGAAGGCATTGATTTAATGCATTCGA
>CAZLTH010000239.1:0-3292 GCA_964562355.1 uncultured Syntrophomonadaceae bacterium
TGGATCAACCGTTATTTCACGGGAGTTCTGACGTCTTTTACCCCTAGCAATGTTAATGGCAATTGTAATGACCCAGCTTGAAAACTTATCCCTGTCACGTAAAGTTCCAAATTGTTCAAACGCCCGGACAAAAGCTTCTTGAGTCGCTTCAATCGCTAAGTCTTTATCTCTAATTATGACCATAGCCTGTCGAACGGTAGATTCATAAAAGGTATCATAGAGTACTTCGGCAACATCTTTTGGCGGTGGTTGAAAATTAGTGTTGCTCCTTGGGTTCCTCTTTCCCATTATGCCAAACGACTCCTTTACCCGGAAAATATTTTCAGCACACCCCACCTTAAAAGAATCCACAGGAGGGGGTCTTAAATATTATTTCGTCAAGCAACAGGAAATCCCTGTATTTAGGAGAGAAGTTTTTATGTAAAGAAACTTTGTCCCCTTTCTTTGGAAAATCTTTTTTGAAAAATAAAAAGTAGTCTATCCCCCTTTTTGTTTTTGCAAGCTGGAAAGATGGCAAGGCAAGCGTCCTCTTGGCAAGCGCCCCCTTGTCTGCTGACACACCGTTTCCCATTAAATCCTTTTTGAAATTTTCCCCGGTCAGTGGCTCTATATAATAAGGGGCGAGGAGGTCGTTTATAATTTTTAAATTGCTAATAATATTTCTAAACAGCAGTATATTAAAATTAGCACCTGCAGCAGTTCTGATATGCTCACAAGTAGTTCGCATATGCTCAATAGTGACAATCATGCCTTCTATTTCAGATATTATTTGTGTAATTACCGCTTTTTCTGTCTCTCCTATTCCCTTTACAGAAGTATATCTAAAAAAATTATGTACTTTTGCTTTAGTTTCCAAGATAACGCTCATATATTCTTTTTCAGTAAAAGTCATTGGATTGAGAGTTATCGGCACAGAAGCATAACCCTCAATACGAGTCGTATAACCCATTTTAACTGTTTCATCCTTCGGAATGCGCAAATCGTTTAATACTAGAAAATAAACTAACATATCCATAAAGTATTTATATGAAATTTCATCCGCATAATGTCTGTCAATCTCTTCAATCTCTTTAATTTTGCTTAATTCCTCAACTAATAAATATAAGTCTGATTGATTTGCTCCTAAGAGGTAAGTATAAGTGTTCGTAATCTTATATCGTAATACTTTATTCTCATCCTTTAATCTGAGATTTATAAAGAAAAGTGTGGTTGATAAAAAAATTATTAAAAATACTAGCAAATATACTTTGTAATGTTGTTTTATAATCATCATCATCCTTTCTATTAGTGTTTATTTCTGGGAGTTTGTTGTTTATGAGACAACAAACTCCCAGAAAATGCAACAGTTAACGCGACCTCACTAGATGACTGCTATATACATGACCTGTTCTGGTTAATATGCTGTTACTGCCTGAAGTATGAAGCATAAAATCAGCTAAACCTTCTGCATGTATTCTCCAATAAACACCGGAAGGTAGATACGAGCGGTAAGTTAAAGTCAAATTTATACCACCGTCATACATATATGTGTTCCAATGATCAGTGCCTTCTGGAACCGAGGAACTATGATTACCAACACCAACTGAATATTCCACTTTGTTGATATAGCCATCACCATTACTGTCATAGAAAGTTCTGAAAGAATTACCCGAAAATGCTGAGGTAATCGTAGAAATCCAGCCGAATTTCGGGAATAAAGAAGTCCATAGAACAGCGATTAGCTGAGGAACATTATGAGTTCCCGAAGGGAGAGCCATCCAAATTTGAACATCACTTTGATTATACCATACGTCAAAATCAACCCACCAAAGCTTTGCGCTTGTTACTCCGTAAAGATTACGAACTACTGATTCTTGTCCAATTATTCTTATTCTTTCGTCACCAGTGTGCTCTTGAATTGAATAAGGATCTCTGGCGAGCATATTTAAATACAGTATGGGAGTATTGTCGTAACTTGTAAATGGCCACGATAATCGTTGTATGAAATTTGTTTGAGCAGACGTTTTCCAAACCCAATCAACGGTATTGCTAGAGGACATAATTGAAATATCATTTTCGTTAAGATAATCATTATTTGAGCTATCTGTAGATGTGTCTGCATTATCTAACTGAACCTTTGAAAACCAAGTTAAATAATTTGTAGTTTTATTGCCAAAAATTAACAAACCTTGTCCTTCTTCATCATTCATTGAGCTGAGACTGACAGAAACGTAAGCGTTGTCAGGAACGTTTACATCAAAAAATACAAACATAATAATCCCCACATTATTGTGTTTAATTCTTGACTCAGCTACTATCCTTCCGATCTTGCAAGTTTCATTATTTATAATTATATTTTCTAAGTTTGCGATGCCTGAAAAAGGTATTGTGTCATCATTTGCTTTTATTACGCCGTTTATTTTAACATGATCGCTATTAACATTTATCATATTCAATTTCAGAGAACCTTCAGAAGGTCCTCTAGTATTATCAAAAAACCTAGAGTTGCCCCACTTGAACACATCGTTTTCAAAGTCATCAATATAGTTTTCATCAAGTAAAGAGAGGGTAAGGGTATAGTTATTAGTGTCATTACCTGCATAGACTAAATCACCCTGGGCAAACACGAACATAACCATAGCTAAAACCAACATACATACGGTAATCCGCTTAGAGTTTAACATAATATGAACCTCCTCTTATAATATGTTTTGCAAAACAAAGCTAAATCGGCTCCAGTCAAATTTGTTCTTTGACAATTTGGATACTAAGTGTGCACAGATTTAGGCAAACAGTTCATTTTATCCTTTGATAGGGGAGTATTTATTAGCTTGCGCAAGTACTAACTTCAGAAATCTTTCTTTCTTGGTGCGGTTGAATTTTAGAGGAACATTTTTCTTGATGTCATGTCATTAGTTATTTCTTTGCTGCTAACATCACCCCTTTCTTTTAAAGTAATATTATTACATCTTGGCTCCCTAGAAAGCAACCTTCAGCTTCACACAGAATAACAACAGTTTTTTAACGTTTTTTTGACTATTTGATGTTCCTCTACTATATAGACTAAATAACTCCTTTTTGGTTCATTATGTTAAGATTTTTTAATATTTCATAAATAAGTGAACCAAACGTCTTTCAAAACGTCTAGTCAGTAGAAGGGAGGTTTTTAAAAATTAATTTTGAAAGAAAGGAGGTGTTGAAAAAGTGAAAGGAAGACAACAGAAGATTTTAGGCATACTGTTAGTAGTGCTGCTTCTTTTTCTTGTTGCCCCAGTCCATACTCAGGCTAGTGAAAAAGCTCAAGAAGCAGAAG
>CAZLTH010000240.1:0-3286 GCA_964562355.1 uncultured Syntrophomonadaceae bacterium
GAAAGCTATTCGCCTAAAGGCGAAGGTTTTAAACCTGTCACATTGAAAATAAAAACGTATAGAGATTTGCAGGTCTGGCAACTATGTGCCTTTGTGCCCATTCGACTACGCTCAGGGCAGGCTCTTTGCCCCTCTGTGCCTGAGTAGTTACTGTGCTACGATATAAACCCCTCTAGCTTCTCTCTTACCACCTCATCCAACTCCAATTCCCACTGTCCCTCTCTAATCCATGCCACTTCTTCATCCAACTTTAGCCAACCTTTTACTTCTTCAATCCGTACTTTCAGGGGCAGTTTTTTATTTACAAAGGGTCGCCCTAGGGCATATTCCAGTTTTGCCAACTGTTCAACAATCCCAAGCCGCAGGGAAGCTGCAGAGTAAGCCGTCATCCAAGCGGGTTTTTTTGAGCAATTTCCTTTAATAGCAATATAGTATTCATTGTTTACTGCGATAGTACTCTTAATTTCTTTGCCGGCTCTGCGAGCCATCATGTCCAGCACCAAGTTGCGCCTAGAACCGCCGAAGTGAAAAGCATAGCTTATCCCTTCCTTAATAATTACTGGCCACTGCCTTTCTGCCAGGCCAAAGTGGTACCTGACAGCAGTAGCCTGTCCGCTGCCTTTCATCCAAGGATGACTAGCATAACGCCAGTTACCTTCTTCCACCTCTTGTTTTTTTTCATTAACCAGCAAGCGGTTTCTATCTAACCCTTTAACCTGGAGCATTTTCCCACCACTTTTTATTCCCTTGCCACTGTTATAGATGACATCACTGGCAATACTGGCACCAGTGATGTCATCTATAACCTGGCAACCGCCAGAGTCTTTTATATTGCTATGGATACTCCCTGTACCCATCCTTTCTGTCCAGGATGATCCCATTTTCAAGCCTTCTCTATCCTGCCTTAAGTCTCCCTCAGAAAGCATGCCCTTTATCAGGTCATCCAGAAAGTCGCCGGGCATACACTCATTAAACAGTGCCGCTACTTGGCGACGGCTTCTGCAATAGCGCCGGGCTTGAAAAAGATAGGATATTATTTGCTGGCGAGCTACCGCAAATTGCGGTCCCGGTGTTTCGTTTCCTAGGTAGCCATCTCTAGCTGCCTCCAGCATAGCCGCATTAATCATGACCTCCTGTTCTGAATCTGCACAGAGCATGACCCTAGTTGCGCCACTCCTGCGGTTGCCTCTCCCTATACGCTGCAACAGGTCAGAAACGTTGGGGGCCGGACCATCTAGTATTACCAAGTCAATATCACCAATATCAATACCGATTTCCAAGGTGGATGTGGCAACTATAACTACTGCTTCTGCTTCTCGGGCAGTTTTCTCCCCTTGTTCGCGCAGTTTCTGACTGAGGCTACCATGATGAGCCACAACTTTATAAGCAAGATTCTCCAATTCCCTAGCCAGTTCAGCAGCAAGCACATCCACCTGGCGACGGGTATTGCAGAATACCAGTATTTTTTCTTTTCTTTTCAGTTGGTGGAGATAAGTCAGCAAAGCATTTTTACTGTTTACGAGAACCTCAGGGGGACTAACCAACTCTATTTCTCGTTTTCCATCTACAATTATCACCTTTCCTGCAGGCATAAATGTAGCACAGACCATTTCCGGAGCGGTAATGGTAGCACTCAATCCAATAAGCTGAACCTTATCATCGGCTACCCACCCTTTTTGGAGTGCCTGTTTTTTAAGATGGAATAAACGCTTAAGGAGCCACTTTACTTGTTCTCCACGAGCAGTACCAAACAACAAATGGATTTCGTCCAGTACTACTGCTACAGCCGGAGCCAAGATGTGCCCCTTTTCCAGTCTGCCACGGCATAGTAAGGAATCGAAGGATTCAGGAGTGGTCAAAATTATCTGAGCAGCGTGACAATTGCCATCCCGGTGATCACCGGTACGCCGGGCAATCTGTAATCCCATTCCGCTCAGAGAGGGCTGCAAGCGCTCATACAAATCATTGACCAGAGCACGTGTAGGTGTGATATAAATGATATTCCAATTTCTGCGGCGGTCGATATTCCTTTCCAACAGGGGGGCGCAGACAGCTTCAGTCTTACCACTTGCCGTTGCCGAACAAATCAGGACATCCTCCCCCGCAAGTATGGGAGGGATACTCTCTCGTTGAACCGGTGTCAAACGACCGAAGCGTTCGAAAAATACCGGCCAAGAACGAGGCAGGTAGCTGATCAATGTCCGGTCAAGTAAAAGACTGTCATCATGTATCAAGACCGGTGCCTCCCCGGTCCAAACTCCACATCCAGCAATGCCACATACCACTTAATAAAAGCTCTCACTCGCTCATTATCATCAAAGCCTTTAGTATCCAGCAGCTCTTCAACCTGTCTGACTAGTTGGGGACTAAACTCTGCCGTAATTTTATAGACCTCCCGGTACAATGAATATATCTGCTCTGCCATTTGCAACCGTTGTTCCACAGACCAAGACCTGAGGACGTAGCGCTGACCACCACAGTTATCAATCATATCTGCAATCATGCTATCACCCTCGCAACCATCCTGACCTATGGTGGCAAAACATAAGACCAGAGGAGCCGGGGGTAAATCAGTTTCTTCATTTACATATTTTGAGAGATAGTCAATGATGCTCTGCGCTTTGCGACCCAAAGCAGGCGACAATACGCTATGGACTTCAAATTCATCAATAGTAATCAGCAGCCCCTTATAACCAGCAGCAACCGCCATTAAAGAATGTCCAAGTAGGGATTCTATAAACAAGCGAGGTCGCTGCTGCACAGCACGGGCTTTGAAGGGCTTAAATTTTATCCTATTTCTCTTAATACGAGCCGCTCGGCCAATTTCATTTTTTATCTGCGCAGCGGTAACAATATCACTGCCACTAAGGGCTTCTTCCAGGAGATAGGCATGTTCATCCACTAAGTCCATACGATTTAAATACTTGATGAAGTTAAAGCTTTCCTTGAATATCTTATTTTTTTCCAAAGCTGGCGGCACCTGGTCGTGACCTTTTTGCATAGCCTTTAAGTATAATTCCAACAAAGGATAGTCTGGCTTATAATTCCTACCTTGTAAACTAAGCCACAGGTTATAGAGTAATTTCCCCGGATAGGCTAGGGAAATGTTTTCTCCATCCACTTCTATTTTCGCACTAAGATATCCCTCACCCATAACTAAATGACGCATTACTGCCATGGTGTGGCTTTTCCCTGTTCCAAAAGGACCACTGACTTCATAAACACATGCTTTATTCACAGAGTTATGTGGCAGACGAGAAATAATCCAATCTTCTAAACGGTCATA
>CAZLTH010000241.1:0-3286 GCA_964562355.1 uncultured Syntrophomonadaceae bacterium
ACCTACGGCAGGGCGATCGTATATGAAAAAGTTTAATTTATTATCCTGTCCTGCGCCAAGAACGCAAGTAGGTGATCCCCTTTCTATTTTAGCATATAATTTCATAGATGGAAGACATTGCTTTTTTGTTTGACAAAAGTGTCCTTTTGTGCTAACATCAAGGTGTATGTGAGAATAGGGGAGGGCTTTGAGTATGTTTAGTATAGGAGATAAAGTTGTCTACCCCATGCATGGGGCAGGGGTTATTGAGGCTATTGAAGAAAAAGAGATACTCGGAGATAAGAAAAGATATTATATAATGAATATTCCGATTGGGGATATGAAAGTCATGATACCTTTGGATAATGTTGACAATATTGGGCTGAGGGATATCATCAGCGAAGAGGATATTTGCCGGGTTTTAGTGGTTTTAAAAGATGATCAGTCTAGCATGTCGTCTAACTGGAATCGTCGTTACCGAGCTAATATGGAAAAAGTAAAAAGTGGGGATATATATGAAGTAGCGGAAGTGGTTCGTAATCTTATGATAAGGGAAAAAGAAAAAGGATTATCTACGGGGGAAAGAAAAATGCTGGATTCTGCTAGGCGTATCTTAGTAAGTGAATTGGTTTTAGTCAAGGGGATAGTAGCCGAAGAAGCAGAAGAGATGCTGAAGGAAGCGGTTAATGGGCGCCCCGCATGAGGCGCCTTTTTTATTTTAGAAATAATAGTATATTTTAACCTGAATATGGTTAAAAATATAAGTTATAATTACTTAGGGTCAAGGTTCAGGGTTCAGTTGATAGTGGGGGCAATCTTTTTGGTTGCCCGAGTGGGTTTGGGAAGCTTGCCCCATTCGACTACGCTCAGGGTAAACTCAGTCGAATGGGTTGGGTGGAGAAATGGGGATTTTGAGCAGTTTTAGGTCAAAGGAGGTGAAAAAATGTTAAAAAATATTTTACGTTTAGCAGCGGCACTGGTAGGTTTTGCTTTGGGCTTTCGACTGGTGAGTTATAGTTTTGTAACCATTATGGCCCTAGCAAATTTTCCTCCAACGCCGGTTGCTAATATCGGGGCATCTATTGCAAGCGGTTCTATTTTTGGATTTATTTTCTATATTATTACTCCTTGGGTAATAAGTAAAACGGTTAAATTTGGTCGCTGGATGGACAGAAAGATGGTTGTTATCCCGACGCAGGATATCGTTCTAGGAGTTATAGGTTTGCTTATCGGTCTGATTATTGGAGCTTTGCTGAGTCTTGTTCTGTATCGAGTTCCCCTAGTGGGGGGGTATCTTTCTCTAGCGATAACCCTGCTGCTTTCTTACCTAGGGATTACGTTGGTTACTAGCAGAAAAGATGAATTATCGTTTATTACCAATTCATTTACCAGGGCAGGAAAAAGTACAAGAGGAAAAACAGGGACAGCTCTCAAGGTGCTGGATACTAGTGTAATTATTGATGGCAGGATTATGGATATTTGCAAGACCGGTTTTATAGAGGGAACAGTGATTATTCCTGACTTTATCTTGGATGAATTGCGCCATGTAGCTGATTCCTCAGACTTACTAAAGAGAAATCGTGGCAGGCGTGGTCTTGATATTTTAAATAAGATGCAAAAAGACTTAAAAATTCCTGTAAAGATATGGGAAGAGGGGTCTGTTGAGCCGGGAGAAGTAGATAGTAAGTTGGTTCGTCTTACTAAAAAACTGCAGGGGAAAATGGTTACTAATGATTATAATCTGAATAAAGTAGGCTTGCTGCAAGGTGTACCGGTTTTGAACATTAACGAGCTGGCCAACGCTGTAAAGCCAGTGGCTATTCCCGGAGAAGAGATGCTGGTGAAAGTTGTTAAAGATGGCAAGGAGGCTGGGCAGGGAGTGGCCTACTTGGATGATGGTACGATGATTGTGGTGGAAAATGGTCGTAAGTTCATTGGTGATACGTTGGAAGTTGTGGTTACCAGTGTCCTCCAGACTGCTGCTGGGAGAATGATTTTTGTCAGACCCAAAGATGCTTTTGACAAAAAAGTTTACGGTGGGGTGAAATAAGTGGATTTCAGGGGACTGGGAGTGATTATTCCGGCGGCAGGAAAAGGAAAAAGAATGGGGGCTTCCCTTAATAAGCAATACCTTAAGCTTAAGGGTCGCCCCCTTTTGATGTATACTTTAGAGTTGTTTCTAAAACTGTCACCGGCTCAAATAGTGGTAGTAGTTTCTGAGGGAGAGAAAGAGATTTTCCAAAAATATATTTTAACGCCTTTAAACTCACCGGGGGTACAAGTGGTGACAGGAGGAAAAACTAGACAGGATTCTGTCCGTGCTGGTCTTAAAGCTCTGAATGAAACTTTAGAATATGTTTGCATTCATGATGGCGCCAGACCGCTAGCATCTCCCCGGATGGTTAAAGAAGTTTTTAGGGCTTGCCAGGAGGTAGGAGGGGCTGCTGCCGGGGTTCCCTTGAAAGATACTATCAAAGAAGTAGACAGCTCAGGTTTTGTTATACATACTCCACGTCGGGAAGGGTTTATAGCAGTACAAACTCCCCAGATTTTTCGCCGGGATTTTATCCTAGAGGCCTACGAAAAAGCAGCAGAAGAAGGATTTTGTGTTACGGATGACACAGCCTTGCTAGAAAAGTATGGCAAAAAGGTGAAGATAGTCCCCGGCAGTTATGATAATCTTAAAATTACTACGCCCGAAGATTTAATTTTAGCAGAGTTGATTTTAGATAGAATTTAGGGGGCATTTGATTGCGTTCTAGGGGAAAAGTAAGAGGTGAAACTGATGCGTATAGGAATAGGTTATGATGTGCACAGGTTAGTTCCCCAGCGCCCTTTAATTTTAGGGGGGGTAAAAATACCTTATAAAAAGGGGCTTCTGGGGCATTCTGATGCGGATGTCTTGCTACATGCCATTATGGATGCTTTGCTGGGTGCTGCTGCCCTAGGTGATATAGGAAAACACTTTCCGGCTACAGACCCGGCTTATAAAGACAGCGACAGCCTAGAGCTGCTGGATTGGGTTTATCGGATGCTGCTGGCAAAAAACTACAGCCTTATCAATCTGGATGCCGTGGTTATTGCCGAAGAACCTGTCCTATCACCATATGTGCCAGCGATGATAGAAAAGATTGCTAAAACTCTGGCAGTGGGTGAAGATCAAGTTAATATTAAAGCCACTACTACTGAAGGGATGGGTTTTAGTGGCAGGAAAGAAGGCATCGCCGCAGCGGCGGTAGTTCTTTTAGGGTGAAGGGTGCTATACTGCCATGAACCCATGACCTTCGTAACGAGAATTGAGAATTGA
>CAZLTH010000242.1:0-3261 GCA_964562355.1 uncultured Syntrophomonadaceae bacterium
TTATTTCTAGTTCCGTTGCCGAAATTTTCAAGGCCAAAACAAACTCCATGGTCAGCCGGTATTCCACTAAAACTCCTTGTTCCTGATAAAAAGAACGGTTTAAACTACTGCCAACTTTGTCCCTGTCCCAGTTAGACATTAATGCTTCGTATTTCTGCCAGATTTTCCGGGCTAACTTCAAAATGTCTTTGGTTGAACCCTCTGGTAATACTTCCGCTTCTTTTAACAGTTCTTTTACCAGTCCTAACTGGAATTCCTCTCGAAATACTTTTTCCCACAGGTTATATATTTCCCGGGCTGCCTTTATATGCTCTTCCCGGTCACTTATCTTTAGTTCTGTATTTTTTATGGCATTGTTGGTATCACTCACTTTTTCCTGTAGCTGCAGCAGTTCTGCAGGAATCAGATTTAGCCGTCTTTCCACCCGGTTGATTTTTAACCTGATTTCTTCTGCTCCCATTTTTTGCAAATACTGCTCCAACTGTTGCAAGGACATCTCGTTCATTTTAAGCCGGTCGTCCAGCACCGCCAGTTCTCTTTTTATCTCCTCTATATCTTTAATGAGGTCATTTAAACTAAGTTCAAATTGTTTAAACATCCGGCGGCAGTTGCTGTAATCTTTATAAGTTAACTCTAGCTCTTGCAAGTGTTTCAAATAAGAACGCATGTAGCGACAAGCATTTTCATAAACTTCTTCCTCCTGCTGTAACTCCATACCCTCCACCAACAGCCGCAGTTTTTCTTTAACTTCTTGCAACTTTTCCAGCAACTTTTTCAATTTATCGTTTTTAAGATCTACCTCTATTAGCTGGACTTTAACTTGTCGCCTAAGCTCTTCCAGCTTCTGGTAGGACTTCTTCACCTCTTGGTCAGAGGGGAAAGCTTGGAAATCCTTTTCCAGTTGCTGCTTTTGTGTTAGGTGGCGATTTTTCTCTTCCTGCAAACCCTGCTGCTCCGATTGTAACTCCGTCAATTGCCCTGTTAAACGCTCTATTACCTGCTGCCTGTAAAGCTGGCGAGCTTCCTTGCCAATAAAGATAGCCTGCTCCTCCCGTGGGGCGTTACCTTTGATTAGAGACAGGTTGTAAGTTCCGTCTTTTCTAAGGCTGGCTACTCCTTCTCGTTTCCGGTCAGTACTGACCATAACACTACTCAACACCCTGTTAATATCTGCCACCGTTATCTCTGTTCCTTTAGCAGGGGTGGGGACAAGAAACTCTGTCAAGGTATGTGCCAGAATCTGAGGATTTGGCTTGATAATCCGGTCATGCTGCCCTACACGATCTAAATATTTTTCCGGTATAATCAAGGCATCTAAAAGACCCATCTGGGTCATTGCCGACTCAATCCGCTCTTTTTGCTCCGGCGTTACTGACGACTTGAATTCTACCGCCGCAAAAAAAGGCAGGTAAGGAATACTCTTCTTTTGCAACTGCTCTCGTGCCGCTATAGTATCCTGATGACGCTCGGGTTCAGGTTCTTTTTTCTGTCTCCATTCCTGTAACTCAGCCTCTTTGTCTTTTATCTCTTGTCTCTTAGCTTTAAGTTGATGTTCTACTTCTAATATTTTTTTCTCGATCTCTTTATAGTGCTGCTGGTAAGCCTTCACTAGGGGTTGTCGTACTTCTTCATAGGAGCAGCTTTCATACAGCTCAGTAGCATAGCGAGATAAGAGCTGTATTTCTACAGGGGAAAGCACAAGTTCCTGACTTTCCTTGGCCCAGCGGTGAATGTCCGTTAAAAGTTCTCCCCTTTTTTCCTCAAAGTAAGCCTGCCATTTCCTCTCTTCATCCCGGCGCAGATCGAGTTCCTGTCGTGCCTCGCCCAGCTCGTGATGCGCTTCTTGATATTTTTCCCGACCTAAGGATTCTTCTCGTAAAACTTTTAAAATTTCCTCCAACTTTTGATAATACTCATTGGCTTCCTTTTTCCAAAGGTCAAAATGATATTCTTCTCGCTGGCTCTTTTCAAATTCTCGCCAGGCCAGTTCATGGGCTGTATATTGGCAGTTTTCAGCAGCAGATGTCAAGCTTTGGAGAAAATGCGAGATTTCTTTTTCCAGATCCTCTATCTTCGTCTCTTCTTTGGAGATACTCTCTCGCAATTTAGTTTCTTTAGACCTCTTTTGTGTCTTTGCTTGCTGTTTTTGTTGAGTCTGTTTTTTTATATCAGCAAGCAGGTTTTCTGTGTCAATTTTCTCCTTTTCCACCGCAAAGATATCGTGTTTTTTAAGCACCTTGGACTCCCCGGTTAATACCTCTTTTTCTCGCTGCAAAGCAGCCATGTCTTCTTTTAGCTGTATAAATTCTCCTCGGTATTTAATTAAGCCCTGCCCTAATTCCTCTGCCTGTTTCTGCAACTTTCGCCAGCTACCATGAGACTTTACAACGCTCTCAGCCTTTTCTGCCAGTACCAATTGATTATAGCGGTCATACTGGTTGCATAGTTTTTTTAAGGATTGCTGTTCTCTTAAAAGCTGGTCTAACTGCTGTTTTGTCTGGTCCATATTCTCAATAGTATCAGATAGAGGTCTCAACTCAGCATCAGAAATGGCGGGCAATGATTCATTCAGAATTTCATATATTACCGTCGGTTTAAAATCCTTGGAAAGCTTGGGGCTGCGTAGCTGAATCAGCAGCTTGATTAATTCTTCATAAGCTTCCTTGGAAGCAAATCCAAAAATATGTTTGTTTACCAGTTCCATATACTCACCTTGGGTGCGGACAACTCTCCCCCCTTGCCCAATACGATTTTCCAGTTCCTGCCTGATCAGGGGTATTTTTTGCTCCTGACCTTCGTCGCTACTGTATTCAGTTTTGTAGAGGAAAATATCTTTACCCAGACGGCGATTGTCCGTGATAATAAAACCCCAAAAATCCATAGAACCGCGCCGCCTCGCCCTGAGTCCTATGCCAGTAGTCAAGTACTGTTCCATTCCTTGGCGCTTGTATTCTAAATAGAGGTAGCCGGTTCGCTCTTCCCTGTCCACCACGCCCTGCTCCCCTAGAAGATAGTCCTCCATTTTTCGGGCTCGAGAACCAAAAGGATCCAAACGATCAGGACTTTTGCGGCCGTCTAAAAGCACCGGTATAAAACTCTGCATCGTCACTGACTTGCCTGAGCCGTTATTCCCCCGCAAAAGAAGTTTCCCCTCAGCAAAATAAAAGTCTTCCTCATCATAATACCAAAAATTCAAAAGCCCCGCTCTATAAAGCTGCCATTTATTTTCTTTCATCTATCTTTCACGTCTCCTCTTCGAGG
>CAZLTH010000243.1:0-3248 GCA_964562355.1 uncultured Syntrophomonadaceae bacterium
CTAATAATTTTGGATTACTATAATATAAAAAGTACCTTTTTTCTGACAGGAAAGTGGTTGGAAGAGTATCCTTTTTTAGCAAAGGAGATATTTAAAAAACACGAGATAGGTAACTATAGCTACTCTTATACTGCTTTAGATGAACTAACAGACGAAGAATTATTTGTTGAATTTCAACAATTTAGAGAGGCTTTTCAGAATGTTTTTGCTGCAAATCTTGTAAAATATTTTCGACCTCCTTTTGGGACCTATGATGAAAGAGTACTCTCTCTAGCCGGAGAAGAAGGACAATTGACTATTCTTTGGTGTATTGAAGGAAAAGGATGGTTGGTGGATTCCGTAAATGATTTTGTTAATGATATAATAACGAAAGTACATCCAGGTGCTATCATAGCATTTCGAGCTTCTTCCAGTGAAATCGTAATGACTTTGCCAGTAATTATTGAGACTTTATGGGAAAAAAACTATGAAATTGTTTCTTTGAAAAGAATTATAGAAAATAGCGGGAGGCGTTTTTGATTTTAGTATTCTCTGCTTTCAAGAGTAAAAAAATATCATTTCTGCTTCTACTTGCTACTGTTGTTTTGTTATTATTCTTTATATACGAAGAAGCATTGTCTAGACATTTATACGGAGTTAACCAAGAAGTTTTTTTTCTTAATAAGAACATGAGTGGGTTATTTGAAGAAGAGGTTAAGCAAGTAATTCAAACAGCTTCTTTAAAATTTAATACTGATCCTGTAAGTGCCGTAGTTAAAAAAAATACCAGAAACGAGATCATTCCTCATTTATTAGGTCATAAAATAAATAAAGACCTTACTTTAAAGAAAATAATGCAGGCTGAATATGGAGAAACTATTGAGCCGGTGTTTGAAGATATTCTGCCCCCTGTAACTTTGCAGGATTTCCCTAATCTTCCTGTTTATCGCGGTAATCCTATTAAAAACGAAATAGCCCTGATGATTAATGTGGCTTGGGGAGAAGAATATATCCCTCAAATGTTACAAGTCTTGCAAGAGAATAAAGTTAAAAGTACTTTCTTTTTAACTGGTCGCTGGGTAGAAAAAAATCAAGATATTGTATTAGCTATATTAGAAGAGGGGCATGAAATTGCCACGCACGGCTACTGTGACAGGATAGTATTGCAGGGTTTGACGAAGGAAGAAACTATAAGTGATTTAGAAGATGGCATAAAAGTTATAAAAAAGATTATCCCACATAAAATACGCTATTTTACTCCTCATAAAGGGGAGTTTGATACTATTACCCTAGAAGCAACAGCAACTACAGGTTTAAGGATGATTATGTGGAGCCTAGATACAGCAGACTGGATGAAACCAGGGGTTGAAAAGATGTTGGCTCGCACAGTAGAAAAGGTTTTTAATGGTGCTATAGTGTTAATGCATCCAACGGAGGAAACAGTTCTTTATCTAAGAGAAGCACTGCCTTTATTTCAAAAAAGAGGTCTGAAATTAGTGACTATTTCTGCCCTTTTAAGTCCAGAACAAAGGATAGTCTCTTCAGAAGAAAGTGGGTATTAAGTGAAAATATCTCGCAGTAAATTTTTAATAATAGCCTTAATTTTTCTTTTTTTAGCTTACGGTTTTGTTTTTCTAAGGGTAAAAATTACTAGAAAGTTAACCGGAGTTGCAACTGGAGTTCGCCTAGAAGGTAGGGATATGAGCTATTGGTTGGAAGATGAGGTTAATGTATATGTTGGAAAAAGAGCGCATAAATTTAAAAAAAGACCTCGGAATGCTTTTTTTGATCAAATTTCAGGAGAGATATTCCCTGAGGAACAGGGTAAATTTGTACATATTAGTAATTCTGTTTCCAGAGTAATGGAAGCGTCAAAAGGAGAAAGTATTGAATTAGATGTTTTTCATATTAAACCTGAAATCACAAAAGAGCTGCTGGAAAAAATCAATATTGAAGCAGGAAGTTACATTACTTATATAGGTGGCGGCCTAAATAGAGCGACAAATATTCGCTTGGCAACTAAGTCTCTTGATTATTATTTTATAGCCCCGGGACAAATTTTTTCTTTTAATCGTGCCAATGGTCCCAGAACGATAGAAAGAGGATATAACCCTGCTCCTATAATTGTTCGAGGAGCAGTAGTTCCAGGAGTTGGGGGAGGGGTGTGTCAAGTTTCAACAACTTTATAGAATGCAGTAAAGAAAGCAGGGTTGCAAATTATAGAAAGACATCCTCATTCTCTACCGGTAGATTATGTTCCCCCGGGTAAAGATGCTACTATTAGTGATTATTTAGATTTTAAATTTCGCAATAGCTCCAGCAGGCATATTCTGATCAAAACATGGACAGATCACAGGGTAGTTATTAAAATACTGACACATTAGCATTCTATTTTCTTCTCACATTATTTAAAAAAAGGAGTTGTATTAGAAGTGAAAAAAACAGAAGTATTTATCAAAAGAATGCCTAGCAACTTGGATCTTCCGTTACCTCGTAAAATGACATCTGGAGCAGCTGGCTTTGATTTGGTGGCAGCTATTGAGAAAGAAACTTTGATTAACCCAGGAGAATACAGCCTTCTTCCTACAGGAATTGCTGTGGCTATTCCTGTAGGCTATGAGGGACAGATAAGACCAAGAAGTGGTTTGGCATTAAAGCACGGCATAACCTTGTTAAATGCACCTGGAACTATTGACTCTGATTATAGAGGAGAAGTAAGTGTGCTCCTTATAAATTTGGGCAAAAGATCTTATCTAATCAAGAGAGGCGATAGGATAGCACAATTAATTGTTGCTGCTACTCCTGACATTAACTTTAAAGAATCCCAAGATTTACCGGAAACATTTAGAGCCGGCGGCGGTTTTGGGCATACAGGCTGATTGAAAGGCAGGAGTCCTTATGTCTTATCAGTTTTTAATTGTATTTATTATTATAGTAATATCTTTACAAATGCGTATGCTTAATAGAAAAAGGTCCGCTAATAAAAGTAGTGATCAATTACCGTTTGAACCACTCCCATCGCCTTTTGTCAAGGCGATGACAGAGCTTATAGGTATGGCAGGAGGAATATATCTGAGTTTAGTAATGCTGGTAAATTTCTTGGATCTAGAACTGCCTCCAAAAGTTAATATTTTGGGGATGGAAGCTGAACCACTTGCCTTACTGGCTATTATTATCTCTATAGTACAGCCACTCTTTAAAAATCTTCTTTCATTAAAGGAGAAATAGAGAAGTGCGTTTAAACGAGATGGGTAGAAAGGAAATAATAA
>CAZLTH010000244.1:0-3246 GCA_964562355.1 uncultured Syntrophomonadaceae bacterium
AGAATCGTCTTGCCACGGCACCGTCTCAGCCTTTAAACCAGAGGATTGTTATGCGATATACCATGGAGCCGCTACAAAGGGAAGAGGTTAAACAGTATATACTCTACAACCTAGAAAAAGCTGGCATGAAACATCCTCTTTTTACTGAAGATGCTTTGGAAGCAGTCGCTTCTCTTTCCCAGGGTTGGCCAAGAATAATTAATAATATCTGTGAAAACTCTCTCCTTTTGGGCACTCAAATGCGTAAAAAAATGGTCGATGCAGAAATTGTACGCCTAGCTGCCCTAGAAACAGGCATGTGATTTTTTGTATTCATAGTCACTTGCGAACAGCTGTCATTAGCAGTTTTTGAGGTTGTTACCAGCGAGCAGCTGTCCTTCGGACTCCTACCTTGGCTGTCGCCATCGCTAGGACTCGTTCGACATCCACTAGGAAGTCTCACCAGTTTCCACACTTGCTGGCAACAGGCGTTTTTGCGCCCGTAGTGTGGGAACGGTGGGCAGGTGTGAGCGGTTGATAATCATCATATAAATATTCAATCTTAAAGACCGTGCCAATCTGCAAAAAGTTAAAATTTTACCCCAGATAACCTGCACAAATATCGTTCTGAAATAGAAATTGTTGCTTGATTAATTTGCGCAAATTGGTCAGTTTAATTTGCAAGTTGACAGGCAACCTTAGATATGTTTCCAGCAAATGCGTCTCTACTTTTCCAAAATCTATCGCAGTGGTTTTTTACTATTTGTTTTGTGGACCTAGGAGCAGGAATTGCTTTTTCCAGCGGAATACGCATTTAACAAAAAAGAGGCAAGACCTATTCTTTTAGGACTCGGAATGACCTTGATTTTAGCTCTCTATGCGTTTCTCTGGATTCATTTTATTATCGGGGCAAGTTAATCCTTCCCAAAAGGAAAGTTTTATGCTAGAATTGCCTTAACAGCAACTTCCAATCTGAGTTGCTTTCTTGATTTTTTGCTAAGGGTTTTCCTAGTAAAAAGAATTCTTGGATTAGAAAAGAAGTGAATTAAATAATGGAAAAAATACTAAACGAAATTAAAGACAGACTATCTATTTTTAAGGATTTTTATACTTATATCCGTATTGTTGAGCCGATTAAGAAAAAAGCCTACATTGAACAGGATAATAATGCTGGACTTAAGCTCCAAGAAGGTCATTGCTATGATTTTTGGGAAATTAATAGTCAATGCAGCAATTGCATTTCTGTCAGAGCATACAATGAAAACCAAACAATTGTTAAGATAGAAATGGATAGAGACAAGCTTTACTTAATACAGGCTCTGCCAACTAATATAAGTGGTCAAACGGTTATTGTTGAAATACTGAAAGATATTACAAATACCGCAGAAATCACATCTACAATCAGCAGAGAAGGGTTTAATCTTCAAGGCATTATAACCACGATTAATACAAAGTTAATTATAGATGAACTCACAGGAATTTATAACCGTAGATTTGTTACAGAAAGACTACCTTCAGATCTATATGAAGCAAACCTAAGGGGCGGCAGTGTATCTCTCATTATGGCTGATATAGATAGGTTTAAGGACGTAAATGATAATTATGGTCATGATGTTGGGGACTGTGTCTTGAGAGAATTTTCAACTCTAATTAAAAGTAGTATCCGAGAAGACATTGATTGGATAGCTCGCTATGGTGGAGAAGAGTTTCTCATTATGCTCAAAAATGTTGATCAGAAAAAAAACAGATTCGTTGCCGATAAAATGCGAAAAAAAATAGAGAATCATATTTTCTGCCAAGATTCTCTATCTCTAAAAATTACCTGTAGTTTTGGAGTAGCTGTTGCTAAAGAAGATTTTATAGACACAGAAAAAATTATAAAATCTGCTGATGACCGCCTTTTAGAAGCGAAAAGAACCGGCAGGAATAAAGTTGTTTTAGGCAAGCAGATATAGGTTTATATACTCAGCAAGGTAATATAATCGCATTTTAATGCAACTAGATTGTCGAAGACCACTAACTTATATTTTAACAATTACCAGTTATCCCCGAACCTTCGTGACCCTCGTAACCACTGTAAACTGTAAACTGTAAACTGTAAACTGCAGTCAGCAGACTGCAACTCGAGGTGTTAATTATGTCATCAAACAATCCCAAAGAACCAGTCCGTCTTCCTATAGAACGAGAAGGCGATAACCCAAAAAAGGTTTTTTCTCAGTTCTTAGAGTATGTTTGTGTGCAGTGGTTAAAAAATTACTTACTGAAACAAGCTTTGAAAAATTTAGCGCACGTTGACTTCGCTCACTTGCAAACAGCTTTGACTCTCTTTTTCCTAGATAATACTTTTATTACTTTAAAAGATGGTTCCCTATATTTCTCAGAAAAACTTTTACAAGAATTAATAGCTGCTTTCTATACAGAACCTCTTTCCCTCTCCCTGCAAGAAGATGAAATTAAAATCAAAAAAGAAATCAGCCGTTACAAGTTTTCCTGCACGGCTACTATCAACCTCTCTCTAGAGGCATTGAACTGGCAAGGTAATTTTCCACAACTTGTTTTTTCTATGAACCAAAAACCCCAACTGGTAGCCGATGGCGCTCTAGGGCGCTTAGGAATGAGTATCGCTGCTATGTTCACAAAAACAAATCCCCTTTCCTGGCTAGCAAAAACATTTTCTTGGCTAACCATAAAAGAGGACAAAAAAGGGGACAAGCTTATTGTTGACACCGGAAAAATTCCTGCCTTGGCTGATTTTTTCAATCATAACCTGGTAGGCTCCGGTTTAAATCATATTTTTTGCGTCAACGAAATAGTCACTGCTAATAAAACTATCCATATTCAACTGGGGGTACAGGGACAAGTAAACGAAGCAGCAGAAGTCCTCAAAAAACTCCTGCAAAACCTCCCCTCTCACTCCTCATTCTTCATTCCTGAGACTGATAAATAGTCAAATCCAGAAGGTCAAAACGCGCTACTGTTTCAAAATAAAGATGTTTCTTTCCCCTCCCTTGGTGGGAGGGGACTAAGGGGAGGGGGTCTGGTTTCCTCTTCGTTCCTACTTCCTCGTTCCTCGTTCCTCGTCTCACTTCCACACTCGGGCAACCACAAGGGATTGCCCCTACCAAATTGGAGGTGAGAAGTGGGAGGTTGGAGGTTGGAGACGAGGTTTCTTTATCTAAACTTCCAACTTCTAACCTCCAAAACAACTTCCCTCGCTGGCTCACTTTTAACTTTTCACTTTTAACTTTCCACTTTTAACTTTCCACT
>CAZLTH010000245.1:0-3242 GCA_964562355.1 uncultured Syntrophomonadaceae bacterium
TTTTTGTATTTTCCCCTATTAAAAGAAAAAAAGCCCCCTAATGGAGGATTTCTTTTAAAAAACTTTTGCCGTTCTTTAAGGCAGGTACTTGCATATGTTCAGCTACAGTAGCACCTATATCAGCCAAGCTAGTCAATACGCCTAGGTCCAAGCCTATCTTTTTTACTAAACTACCTGTCCCCAGAACTGGCACATATTCCCTAGTGTGATCGGTGCCGGGATGTGTTGGATCACAACCATGATCAGCGGTTATTAGCAGCAAGTCATCCTTTCTCAGGTGTTTCTTGATTTCCGGTAGCCAAGTATCAAATTCTTCCAAAGCTTGGCTATATCCCAGAACATCATTTCGATGCCCATAGAGCATGTCAAAGTCAACTAGATTAGTAAAGATAAAAGAGTTCTGGTTGTTTCCCTTGATTAAATCAAGAGTTGCTTGTAATCCTTCTTTATTGGAAGATGTTTTATATTTTTTAGAAATTCCTCTGCCGGCAAAAATATCATTGATTTTGCCTACAGCCAGAACCTCCCTGCCGTGTAAAGTAAGCATATCCAGCAAAGTATTTTCTACAGGGGAAAGAGAAAAATCTTTTCGTCTGGCAGTGCGCACAAAAGCAGCGGGCTTCCCTAAGAAAGGACGGGCAATGACTCTGCCTACCGCTACTTCTCCGGTCAACATATCTCTAGCCAGTTCACACCAGCTATAAAGCAGTTCAACCGGGACAATATCTCCATGAGCCGCCACCTGAAAGACACTGTCAGCTGAAGTATACACAATAGGATAGCCCGTTTGACAATGCATTTCTCCCAGCTCATTTATGATTACAGTCCCGGAAGCAACTTTGTTTCCAAGAGATTTTCTGCCGATTTTTTTTTCGAACTTGTTTATAACCTCAGCAGGAAACCCTTCTGGAAACACTGGAAAAGGTTTTTCTAAATGAATTCCTGCCAATTCCCAGTGCCCGGTGGTAGTATCTTTGCCGGGAGAGAAGGTCATCGCTTTACCAAATACAGCAGAAGGCTGCATGACAGGTGAAATCCCTTTGATGTCTATTATATTCCCTATTCCCATCTCTGCTAGATGAGGCAGTTTAATTCTCCCATTCAGGCTGGCAGCAATATTCCCTAGGGTATTACTTCCTACATCATTATAATCACCAGCATCAGGTAAAGCTCCAACTCCCAAGCTGTCTAGTACAATTAAAATCGTTCTCATATTTTTATATTCTCCAACTTCCAACTTGCAATTCACGCTCTCGGATGCGTGCGTTCATAAACATCTCTCAAATGTCTCTTGTTAAGCTGTGTATAAA
Organism: uncultured Syntrophomonadaceae bacterium; assembly: GCA_964562355.1. GTDB lineage: Bacteria > Bacillota > Dethiobacteria > PWVN01 > PWVN01 > CAZLTH01. The sequence continues at coordinate 1,311 of CAZLTH010000245.1, forward strand.
TCTGGGTGGTAGATATATCAGCATGTCCCAACATTTCTTGTACAGAGCGTAAATCAGCACCATTTTCAATTAAATGCGTTGCAAAAGAATGTCTTATCATATGAGGTGTTACTTTTTTATTAATATTTGTTTGTTCAGCATATTTTTTTAATATTTTCCAGAACCCTTGGCGAGTGAGTCTCTTACCGTATTTATTTAAAAATAAAGCCTCTTCGCCTAGTTTTGTTATTATCATAGGGCGAGTATTATCAAGATAGTTTTTTATCTTTTGAGCCGCTGTCCCCCCGATAGGAACAATCCTCTCTTTAGAACCTTTTCCTAGGCAGCGTATATACCCAGAAGCCAAATTTACATCGTTCAGGTTGAGTCCAACGAGCTCTGTTACTCGCATACCGCTGGCATATAACAGCTCCAACATTGCTTTATCTCTCACACCCGTCGGCACAGACTCATCTGGCTGCTCAAGCAAAAAATCCACTTCTTTCATTGATAACACCCGGGGTAATTTTTTTTCCTGTTTGGGAGATTTCATGTCCAGAGTAGGATTTTCAGAAGCCAATTTCTCTTGCATCAAAAAATTAAAAAAAGAACGAATGGAAGCTAGATTACGCGATCTGGTAGATACGGAAAGACCTCTATTATGTAAGCTTTCTAAATAATTCAAAACATGAGAACGAGTTATTTGAACTTTATCAATACTGCATTCTTGGTTTTTGGTGACAGTGGCAGCAACTTCTTCCCGGGATAAATGGTTTTCTTCCGTATAAACAACAAATCCCTTTAAATCTCTTTCGTAGGACTCCAAAGTGTTTTTAGCCAAACCTTTTTCTACCGCTAAAAAATAAATAAATTCTTTCAACATCTCTTTCATTCACGGAGACTCCTTCTATCTACTCTAAAATAGTCAATATAACATGCTTATCTATGGTTTATACTCGCCAAAATCATAAATTCGTATTTCTTATACCAGTTACCAGTTAATTATTGCATGACCAATTAGAAAACCATAACCCCTGTAAACTGTCAACCGTCAACTGCCAAATGACCATTAATTCCTGATTTCTGAATACTTGCCTGTCTGCGTGCGACCTGTCTGCGTGCAACGCACAGGCAGGCTAATAATGCAGATTAGTTGCCTTCGTGAGTATATTCAACATACAGGAAAAGAAATCCTTTTTTACCTCAAGATTTTTAAAATCCAAAATCATAAAACGTAAAGGTGTCCAACATTATCCGCCACAAAAACACCGTTTCCTGATAGTCATAACCAGCTAAGGCTGGAACATAATAAGTAAAAAGTTTACTCCCCCAAAGTAAATAACAGAAATAGGGACAAATTATAAATACAACCAAAACTATAAAAAGTTTCTTTTTAAGCAGAAAAAGCTTCCTTCTTGATAGAATAATAAACATCAAGCTTTATCCCCCTCTTACAAAACACTTAAAGAGAAGCGTATAAACACAGGGGTAATATAGGCTTCAACCAAACTACCAACTAAAACAAATAAAGCAATAACCAGAAACAGTGCTGTATAATTCAGGAGATTATGCCAGAAATAAAATTTTCTTTTTCTGATTTTACTTCGTATCTGTAACAAGGAAAAAGACAGGGCTACTACAGCTACAGTTAAAAAAGCAGGCACTATAAAAATATTCTGAGGCAAAGTTGCTCCTAGACCAAACAATAAACCTCCAAATGAAAACTGACCAAACAAAAAACTGATGGTAAATCCTAAGGTAAATCCTTTCAAGGAAAGAAGCGCTATGATAAAAGGCAAGCCTATGGCAGTAATTCCTAAAAACCAAAATAACAGCAGTATTTTTATATTTTGCATCAGAACATTTCTTACCATAAAACCTTGCTCGGGGATAATACCTTGATCAAGTCCCGAGAAAAAAGCTTCCAAGTAGCCTTTAAGTTCAATGACACGT
>CAZLTH010000246.1:0-3211 GCA_964562355.1 uncultured Syntrophomonadaceae bacterium
GAAGATGGGGATTGAACGAATGCTGAAGCAAGAAATCCCCGAGATTAAGGAAGTAATTGCTATTTAATAGTCGGCTATTTCCAGCTCAAATGCCTGGTGCAAGGCACGAACTGCATCCTCAACCCTGGTCTCATCAATAATACAGGTTATCCTTATCTCCGAGGTAGTAATAAGCTGGATATTAATATCCTGTTTACTGAGGGCACCAAACATTCTGGCGGCATAACCGGGGGTATTCTGCATCCCGGTGCCGATAATACTAACCTTGCCCAGCTTAGAATCGCTGACACATTCTCTAGCTCCGATTGACTTGGCTACCGGTTCTACCAGAGACATTGCCTTATTGAGCTGACTTTTAGCCACGGTAAAGGTTAAATCAGTAATATTATTAATACTGGCGTTCTGAACAATAGTATCAACACTGATACCGGCGGTGGCTAAGGGCTGGAAGATAGCAGCAGCGATGCCTGGTCGGTCAGGAACACCAATCACCGTTACCTTAGCCACATCAAGGTCATAAGCTATACTTTTTACTTTATTTCGCAATTCCATAGATACCCCTCCATGAATTAAAGTCCCTAGGTTTTGGCTGAAACTAGAAGCTACTAAAATCGGAATATTAAATAGCTCTCCCAGCTCAACCGCCCGAGGGTGAACCACCTTAGCCCCATAACTTGCCAGCTCCAGCATCTCCTCATAGCCAATCTCTGATAGCAGTTGAGCTTCAGGGATAAGGTGTGGGTCAGCAGTATAGACACCATCAACATCAGTATATATCTGGCACACCTCTGCCCCTAGGCTGGCAGCCAGCGCCACCGCCGTAGTATCAGAGCCACCACGCCCTAGAGTGGTTACATCCATCTCATCAGTAATCCCCTGAAAGCCGGCAACAATGACAATATTCCCCTTCTCTAGCTCCTCAACCACCCTTTCCGATTCAACCCGTTGAATCCGAGCCTGGCTATAGGTAGCATCAGTCTTTATCCCGGCTTGACCACCGGTGAGGCTAATTGCCTCATAGCCCATACTTTTAAGTGCCATTGCCAGTAGGGTGCTGGAAACAATCTCGCCAGTGGAGAGTAAAAGGTCAAGCTCCCGGTCACTGGGCTGGTCAGTAACCTGATAAGCCAGCTTAATTAGCTCATCGGTAGTATCCCCCATTGCCGAAACGACAACCACTACTCGGTCTCCCTTATCTTTAGCCCGAGCGATACGCCTAGCTACACCCTTAATCCTCTCCGCATCCGCCACCGATGAACCGCCATATTTTTGGATGATTAGTGCCATATCTTTCTCATTAAGCCTATAAGCATAGTTTCATGTTTCTAGAGGTATCTCCATAAAATCGATGCCATACTGAGAACACCAAGCCTTAACAGAAGGATGCAATGACTTCGCAACCAACATACTCTTTACTTGGTCAGTCAGAAGTTTCTCCTGCACTGCAAACATATATTTATACTTAATCGCTTGGAGTAGTCCGGCTATGTCATCCTTTCCGACATCTACTTCGACTTCAATAGTCACATATTGGTCGGGCGGAAGGTAAAACACTAAATTAGCACTATCCCCAGATGCGTATAAATACTCCTCTTCAAACAAACTTGCGCCCTTACCAAATAGAGCTTCAGCATTTTCTATAAAATATCGCTTTATTGCCTTATGTGTGTCACTCTCTTCTCGTTTGATATAACGGCGATGCACCTGTTGTCGCACTTTAGCAGCCTGAGGATAGAGCGGCCAAAAAGTAGAATCAAAGTTACCGAATTTGGCTTCCCAGCTTTCTAAGTTGGGATAGTCAGTATAAACTAAGTGTGGCCAGGATTTAGCTAAGATGTAGTGTGCTCTATCTCTATCCTTTAAGAATAACACCTCACTCGAAAAGTCTATCGTCGGAGAATAGGCAAATAGCAAGAGCACCATTCTAGAAGCATAACTATGGTTAAGGTCAATATAGGTTTTAGCGCTCGCCTGTTCACTCTCAGACAATGCTCTAAATTCATTCACCCATTTTAGTACTTCTTCCTTTTCATCCTGTTTTTGCGAAAGGATTACTCGCAAAGTGAATTCGTTAAAAGTGAGTGAATTACCTTCAACATCGAGTAGTAGCGAAATAGTAAAAATATAGGGAAAGAGACAGAATGACTCATATCTTGATGGCATAGTAGGATTAGTGAATTGAAGCTTAATTAACTGATGCTCAAAAATTTCCGGCCAGTGCTCAGGCGAGCTATTCAAAAAATGCTCACCTACAGGTGTAAGCTTCAGCGGCCTCTCCATTCCAGCAACAGCGAAACCCATCTTTTTTGCGAAATTGACTCTATTCCTAAAATGAGCATGGAAGTCCTCCTGCTCCTCCCAGCGTGGTATTATGTCCTCATCTTCAAGCATGATTAGCACTTCCATTTCACTATCATGGCTCCAAGTCTTCTCCTGTTCTTGATGCTTAAGCAAAATTTCTAAAAACCGATGAAAACCTGGAACGCCTTCCACTTTATCTGGATACGGCCAAAAGGCTCTTGGAACCAAATACCAATAGGCTTTTGCAGTATTAAAAGGCAAAAGCAATTTATCTAAGGCTTTCCCCATACGCTACCTCCGGCCCGTCTGGTGTAAGGCGAAACAACGCTAGCTGTTGAGCTAATTTGCGCTCTATAATATCCTTATAGCTGGGGTCAATTTCATAGCCAATATAGCGTCTTCTCAAATTTTGCGCTGCCTTTGCGGTGGTGCCAGAACCTATAAATGGGTCTAATACAATATCTTCAACAAATGAATACAGCTTAATGAGTCTTTCTGCCAATTCTAAAGGCATGATAGCCGGATGGCTTCCGTAAGCCTCATCCCCTGCACGGGGGATAGGAATCCGCCAAACTTGTTTGGTGTAGTTAACCCACTCTTCCTCAGTTAGCTTGCTTGCCTCTTTAATCTCCGGGGGCTTTTTCTCGGGTTCACCATCTTTTACAAACACACCGATGAATTCTGAAGTATTTTGAGCATAGAAATTAGGTGGATAAGGATAGCTGCCGAACATTAACCTTTTAGTAGGATTAGCCCTTTCCCAAATATAGACATCCAGGAGTTTTAAGTTTGTTCTGGTCAGGATTTCAGTCTCTATTCCACTATAAATATTAACAATATATCTAGTGTAGTCTGTATTCCTAATCTTTTTGGGAATAGGCATAATTGGTGCATTTACACACAGTTTACC
>CAZLTH010000247.1:0-3209 GCA_964562355.1 uncultured Syntrophomonadaceae bacterium
CGCTGATTTTTTCTCCGACACTCTTTCACCAAAAAGTCCATACAATTTTGCAGGTGTCATATTCCCATGATATTCACCATCTATAGCCACCAATGGAGCCAGAGCACACGCACCCAAACAGTTAACGCTCTCCAGAGAATATTCACCATCCTCTGTAGTGCCGCCCGGCTCTACATCCAGAATGCGAGAAATTTCTTCTTCAACCTTTTGTGCTCCATGTACATGGCAAGCCGTACCAGTGCAAACCGTTACCTTATGCTTGCCTTTAGGAGTTAGGCTGAAAGACTTATAAAAAGTAGCCAGACTATAAATATCAATGAGAGGAACATTTCTCTCCCCTGCAACTTTTCTTAAAACATCTTCCGGCAAGTAGTTATGTTTTTCCTGAATTTCCTGTAATAAAAAAATCATAGAACCACCATCTTGCTCTGTCAAGCTTTCCGAACTAACCATGCTAACCATAGCTTCTTCTTTCATCTCCACACCTCCATTGATTTTTCACATTACGAAACTAATTTTCAAAATATCTATTACATTATATAAAACCATTTCTTTGCTGTCAATGAAATAGAGTTTCACCATGTGAAAATAATATTTCGCAATAATAGAGCAGGAAATGCAAGGGAAATAAAAGAAAGATAACTACCCGGGTTTAAGGTTCAAGGGTTCACGGTTCAAGGTTGGAGAACAAGACCCGTAACCTCGTGAACCTGCTAACCGTGAACCCCTGAACCCTGAACCCAACTACCATAAACCTGACAACCCGGGTTGAAAGGAGCCTTTGCCCCTTGGAAAAACATAGCTTTAAAAAAGCAGTTGCTTTAAAATATGATCAGAAAACAAAAAAAGCTCCCATAATAGTAGCCTCTGCGCAAGGGAAACTGGCTGAAAAGATAATCGCACTGGCTGAAGAAAACAAAATCCCCCTGCAAAAAAACACCCCTCTGGTTGAGGCACTAGTCGCACTGGAAATCGGACAGGAAATCCCACCCGATTTATATGAAACGGTAGCCCTTTTGCTTACCTATATCATGGAAGCTGATGAGTTGATGGGAGATTAATCCAAATCCAAACAGCACCAGATCTTTGCTAGCAACCTTCCTATTCATCCCTATTCGCCATAAAAACCGCCTGTCCAAGAAATCCCTTCTGGACAGGCGGTTCCTTTTTTCTGTCTGATCATCTCCATGGGACAGAAATAGCCCTTCTACCACTCCTTCACCGTCATTTTTCTTTCTCCCTTCCCCCTGCTAAGATAAAGCTGTTCCAAATTAAATCAACTGATGGAAGGAGGTGGAAAATAATGGCTGTTATAAATTTACCACTAGCCACTCGCCTGCAGCTCAGGTTAAAAACAGGTGTTACCGCAGAAGGAAAAGACATCTTTCGCTTGCGTACTTTTGGAAACGTTAAACCTGACACTGTTGACGCAGACTTAAAGTCTGTTGCGAATGGTCTAGCATCTCTGCAGATACATGTTGTGAACACAGTAAGACGTATTGACCAAGCTGATTTGGTGTCTGCTTAGTTGGAGGTGAGAAGTGGGAGGTTGGAGGTTGGACGGAGAACGAGGAACGAGGAGGTTGATTGGAGAACGAACGAAAGTTGGTTGACGATTGTCAATCATTAGTAGTCCGGATGCCCCCTCGCCCTCAAGAGTAAATTTTAAGGAAAGGAGGAAAATAAGCAAATGAATAAAACTTTACAATTAGTTTTTAGAAATGCTGAAAATCGCAATGTGAACTTTAATATCGCTGACCCGGTAGAGCCGGTAGTAGCTGCTGATGTGAGTGCAGTTATGGATAACATACTGGTCAAAAACATCTTTCTCACCAGCGGCGGCGAAATTGTTAGCAAAGTAAGAGCAACTTTGGTTGCGCGGGAAGTTACTGATATCGCTGTTTACTAAGGAAAATGATTCGCTGGAAGGGAGAAAAGTCAGGGAAATGAAGGGTTAATCCCTATAGGGGCGAGGGAGTAGGTCGGTAACCTACCGACTCACCCCTATTTCTTCCTCATCTTATCATGAAGAAAAAACATCACCTTGTCAAAGTTCCTAACTCCCACTCCCAAGCAGTTTTAATAATAAACTCTAAATCATCATGCTTTGGCTTCCAACCCAACCCTTCTTTTATCTTGCCGGGCGCAGCCACTAAGGACGCCGGGTCGCCAGCCCTTCTCGCAACATGCTCTACCGTAAAGTCTACCCCACTTACCTTTTTTGCTGCCTCTACCACTTCCAACACCGAGTACCCCCTACCGTACCCACAGTTAAAGACATCACTTTGCCCACCGTTCAAAAGATACTCTAGCGACAAAACATGAGCCTCTGCCAGATCCACAACGTGGATGTAATCCCGAATACATGAACCATCCTGGGTCGAGTAATCAGTACCATAAACCAAAAGTTTTTCTCTTTTACCTGCTGCCGTGCGTACGCACATAGTAATAAGATGCGTGGCATCTTCCTTCGTTTCACCTATTCTACCACCGGGGTCAGCCCCGGCCACATTGAAATACCGTAGCGAAACATAGCGAAAATCTGCCGCTGCTGAAAAATCCCTTAAAACCTCTTCAATCATCGCCTTACCTTTGCCATATGGGTTCACCGGACTAAAAGTCGCTTCCTCCACTATCGGTATCTTTTTCGGCTCACCATAAACCGCCGCCGTTGAAGAAAAAATAAATTTCTTCACACCACAATCCTGCAGCACCTGTAACACATTTAAAGTCCCAACTACATTGTTCCTATAGTACAATAAAGGACGCTCCACTGATTCTGGCACCACAATCTTGGCTGCAAAATGCATCACGGCAGCCGGCCTGAACTCTCGCACAACCTTCTCAAAATCTGACGGATTTAAGATGTCCCCTTCCACCAACTCCCCGGATAAAACCGCTCTCTTGTTGCCTGTAGAAAGGTTATCATAGACCAATACCTCATAACCTCGCTCCCCTAATAACTTCACCACTTGACTGCCGATATATCCTGCTCCGCCAATTACTAAAACTTTAACCATAAATTTACCCCTCTCCGTCATCTACATAATAACTTATTATATTATTCGAATCATTAGAAAATCCTGCATCCCCTGCCTCCTTACGCTACCCCTGATATCTGTGGCAGTCAAAGCGTCCCCTAAACATATAACGTTGGTACGCCTGGTAGGAATCGAACCTACGGCACAGGGATTAGGAATCCCTTGCTC
>CAZLTH010000248.1:0-3205 GCA_964562355.1 uncultured Syntrophomonadaceae bacterium
AATTCTCAAGAGATAATCTATTCTTCCCCGTTCTCTTCGCCGTGGTTTGCCATCTACAATATCAATCCCGGGTTCTGTCTCTTCACGGCGGATGAGGTCTTCTGTCCAACCACAGCGGTGAAGGGCGGGGTCAATAAGTTTCGCTCTGGTGTCCGCTTTGCTTAAATACATATCCCATTCAGGCCCCTATTCAGGGGAGTATCTGCTTTTCAAGATGGATCGCTGTCTTTATGCTCCGAAGCAGTCTAATATGAGGGTATTAAGTTTTTGCTTTAACGTAGAGTAAGAATAATACCGCTTGCCTAATTCATAATTGTGGTCAACCATTTCCCTAACTAAGTCAGGGTTCTTCAGAACTTCCCTGGTGAGACGAACTGCAGACTCGGTAACATAATCTTCCAGCTCGATGAGCTTGAATCCCTTCGGCTTGATATCTATAGCGAAGATTGAATAATTATTGACCACTAACGGCTTATGAAAGTAGATGGATTCCAGGAAGGCGTTGCCAAAACCTTCAAAGGTGGAAGGGTAGGTGACCAAATCAGCATGCGGATAAATATCACAGAGGGTATATACCTTTTTGCCTTTATCGGTCCGGCCGCGGCGCTCGGCAATAATGTCAGAGATGAATAATGCATCAACATTCATTAAGGATGCATACTCGCGCACTCTCTGCTCGTAAGCATAGCCTTCATCCCCTGAAGCATGGGAGATAATCAGCTTTGCCTTCATATTCAGGCGGCTTACCAGCTCTATGGCGTGCTCAATTCCTTTGCGCTTTACCACCCTCGTTGGTTGGAGAATAAAAAGTTCATCATCGGCCAGACCAAGAGCTTCCCGCACGTCACACGAATAATCATCAATAGGTAAAGGTGGGTGGTCAAAGTCCATGACGTTGGGAATTACGGTAGCTGAAATACCCGTCCTCAGACTTAGCTGGTTATCAGCAGAGGAGTTTAATACCACATGCTGGATAGATGGTAGATGGGGCGGGAAGGCCATATTCAGGTATTCCCAGACAGCATTCACTAAGAAACGCTTACGTTCCCAGAAAAGATCGTGATGATGGGCAATGGTAGGAATTCGAGTCTCGGAAATGACTTCAGTAATAGCCAGTCCAAGGGGGATATTAAGGGGAATGGCTAAGGCATTCTCTGGCAGTAGAAGGTCAATCTTAAAGTCACTGATAAACTTATAAATTTGCTCTTTAAGCCTATCTTTCACCTGGTGAATCTTCTCTGTAACAGCTCGCTTTCGGACCTCGGTGCCGAAGCATTCTCTATGGATTTCCCGGATTGTAGGGTGAGCAAAATGGGCTTCCTCTACCAGAAGCGACCTCTCCGATGGCCTATCAAGTTCACCGGCCATATAGAAGCAAGTGAACCCCTCTCTCTCCAGGACATCAGCCCATTTTACTGCCTCCAGAGAAACCCCATCCATCCCCGCTAAACGGGTGGATATGAATCCAATGTTCTTACACTTGCCTCTTTTCATAAAGTTGCACTATACCTCTCTTTTCTCATCCATCGCCAGCCATTTGGAAGTGCAAAGTCAATATTTTGGGTTTGGGACATTTTTTACACTCTCTATCTTCGTGATAAGGTGAGCAACAACAGAACCTATTGCCAGCACCAAGCCAATTGTAGATATCATGATACCCGACGCTGCCGAAATTAGTGGATCACTTATCTTTGCAGCCACTAGAGCAGGTCTGTCATGTCCGCCAATCTGATTAAAAACGCTAATGGTTCTGTAGATTCCACCAAGCCCCGAGAAGTGCCTTTCCTGCTTAGACTTATCACCAAACGTTTTGTGCCAAATTTCAACTGGAAAATAGGGCTAAAATGCATGCTGTAGAAAGTGAGTTCTGCTATCTTGTTCACACCCGGCGTCTTTCGGCAGCGATAACCGCCTTAATTTCCTCTATTGTCTGGGAGAGTTCTCGATTAACTATTGCATGATGGTAATGCTTTCGGGAAGCAAGTTCCTTCCTGGCCCGGCGCAGACGCAGTTCGACATCGGTTTCATCATCTGTTTTCCTTCCCTTAAGGCGAGAAGCTAAGACCTCAAACGAGGGGGGCAAGAGAAAGATGAGACAAGCAGACTCATATCTTTCCTTGATTTTGAGAGCCCCTTGCACATCTACATCCAGGATAATGGCTCCACCAGCGTTTAGCGTTTCCTCCAGGAACTTGCGTGGTGTCCCGTAACGATGGCCATGAATTTGAGCCCACTCAGCAAATTCATCTCTCTGTATCCTCTTATCAAATTCTTCTTCTGAAACGAAGAAATAATCTCTCCCCTCTTTTTCTCCGGGGCGAGGACGACGGCTGGTCACCGAGATGGAATAAGCAAGATCAGATGATTCTTTCAATATCTCCTGACAGACAGTCGTCTTACCCCCCCCCGAGGGAGAGGAGATGACGAATAAGATTCCCTTTCTCTTCATCCTATTCTCCTCTGGCTACTGTCAGAACAGAAACCTCTTCTGCTCCTGCCTGCTTGAGCACCCGAGCACATTCATTGACTGTAGAACCGGTAGTAAAGACATCATCAATGAGAAGAATTCTCCTTCCCTCATATTCCTCTGCCCTCGGCACCAGGAAGAGACCCTTTACATTCTCCTCCCTCCTCTCGCGGCTCAATTGAGTCTGAGGAGGGACCCCTCTTACCCTTCTCAGATTCCGGGAAGAGATGGGAATCTTAAAGTATCTGCTGACAACCTGAGCTAAGAGGTGGGCCTGGTTGAATTCCCTCTCCCGGAACCTCCTTCCATCCAGGGGAACGGGAACGAGGAAGTCTGCCTCTCGTAAATCCTCATCACTGCTCATCCCATCAATGAGCAGCTCTCCCAGTGGGCGGGCAAGATAAGCCTTCTTCTGATACTTGAAATAATGGATACACTCTCTCAGCACTCCTTCATAGACTCCGGCTGCCCGAGCCTTACTAAAAAAGTATTTCCTCTTCTGATTCTGGCAGGAGCTACAGACACTTAGAGACGAATGGCGACCGCATTTAGAACAGACCGGCTCTTCTATTAACTTAATCTTCCCCCAGCAAGCCGGACAGAGATATTTCCTGTTATCTGACCTCAGGCCCCGATGGCATATGAGGCAATTAAGGGGAAAGAGCAAACTTAAGAAGCCTTCAAGGAAGAACATGGTCAACTTTTCATTAATCCCTACACTTTACTTGTAAATATTCA
>CAZLTH010000249.1:0-3185 GCA_964562355.1 uncultured Syntrophomonadaceae bacterium
GCTAGATGAAAAGATAATAAAGGAGGAACTGCGTTGCCCACGAGTTTGTACCCTTCAGTGGCGCTCAGCTTGAACTCCTTTCCCATCTTGGAAGGCTTGCGTACAAATTCAAAATCGTCTGGAAAAGTTTGAATGCGAGCACATTCCCGAACGGTCAACCTTCTTTCACTTAAACCACTGTTTAATTCAGAAGTATACTTCCCCCCATGTTCGCTAGCAAGTCTGCGAAACTCTATATTTCCATGATGTTCCGACCTTATGGTTGGTCCTATTCCCCCCAAATCAACCTCTGTTTGGCCTTGACAATGAGATCCATACCATTTTGCCTTGGAATAAGACTGGTGAGATAGATCTTGAGACTCACTAGGTTCTGGTAAGTCAAGAATATAGTCACCAACCGTAACATACGGAAGTAAAGAATTTTTATGAAATAACGGTCCTTCATGAGAACCGTGCGTTTGCTTCGGGTAAGGATTAAAATCATCTGGAGTATTTGGAGCTAAAAGCTTTTCGGTGGCTTCTTTTGTCAGTGCGTCCTTGCGGAATCCGATGAAAATAACTCTTTCCCGGCTTTGAGGCACCCCAAACATTGGAGCATAAAGAACTTTTGCATCAACAACAAGATATCCAGATCCAATATTCCTGAAATCATTTTCAATTATTTTTTTTGTGTCTGCCAAACTAACAAGCCCCTTGACATTTTCCGCCACGAATATTTTAGGCTGGACTATTTCTATAACATGTTTCATCCACATATACAACTTGCCCCTGTTTTCTTCTAAGGGAGTATCAATATTTGCCAGCAAATCGCCATGGTGCCCCTTGTGGGAATTAAAACCATTTCTTTTGCCAGCAATACTAAAATCTTGGCAAGGAAACCCCCCTGTTACAATATCCGCTTTTGGGAAGATTTTTCTCCCATCTTTGTGTAGCTTTACTAAATCAACAATACTTTTAAGGTAGAATTGATTGTTGTGGTTGCCTTGTTTGGCAAAATAGGGAATCCAAGCAGCTTTTGCTGCCGGGAAAATATCATTTGCAAAAATAGTTTTAAATTTAGTGCATGGCAGTTTAACCCATTTTTCCCCAGCAGTCCCATTCACCCAGTCTGGATGAGTCTTTGGATTTATTGACTTTGATAAAACCTTAAATCCTCCCTCAAAACCTAAATCCATACCACCACACCCGGAAAAGAGAGAGAGTACTTTTAAGCTCTTGTTATCGTTTAACATGATTCATGACTTCCTATTCTTAATGTTAGTATCATGCATCAGCGGCAATGATTAGTTATGCAAAGTGCCGCCAACATGTACTTGCCTCTTTTCACTTAAAAGGCTTGTAGCCTAGTTCTTTATAAATGCTGTCTTTTTTATTTAGAATATCGGGGTTATAAACCTTCTCAGTCCACTCTTCCTTTTTAATCTCCTCAAAAGCTACAGACACAGATCTCTCATCACATTCTACAATAGCAACAACATCTTTAACTATTTCATCTGCGAGTTTTACCTTCTGGTCATGAGATCTTCCTGGATATAATTTTACAATAATATGGGGCATAATTATCCTCCTCAATCATTCTTCCGGCTTAAATGCCACTGCTTGTTTAATAATTTCTTTACTGCTCATCTTGTTCATCTTATTTTCTAGTTTATCTTATTTTTTAAATTTTGTATACAACCATATAGTTGCTGAATAGTTGCCTTTTACCTGCAAGTTAGCACTCACCAAACTCATAAATTTGTATTCCTTATACCAGTTGCCAGTTAATCGTTGCATGGCAAATTGAAACCCCGTAACCCCTGTAAACTGTAAACTGTAAACTGTAAACTGGTCGCAGTGTTACATCCGCTAATTATCGTTTCTGCGCTTATCGGCAAATGCTAGTTTGTGACCTATGCCAGTATAGCACATATACTTGACACGCACTCATCCCTGCGTTATGATGGGCGGCGTGAGGTGTAGTTTCAAAGAAACTACAAACTAAAAGTGAAAAGTGAAAAGTGAAAAATTAAATCCAAAAGAATTAAAAAACTATAAATTAATCAAGGTCATATTTCATTGCGTTTTGTGCCTTGAGCAAAAGCGAAAGGAATAGATATAACTATGAAAATAGGTATTGTTGGTCCAGCGTTATCCGGCAAAACCATATTGTTTCAGCTCTTAACCGGAGCTTCTTCTCAAACTAGTAATAAAGGTGGCGTACCCCAAGGGGCAACTCATGTGCCCGATGAACGCATTAAAGAATTAGTGAAAATTTTTAAACCAAAGAAAACCACATATGCCACTGTGGAATTTGCAGATTTCCCTTCCCTAGGTAGCGGTTGTGAGCTTACCGGCGAAACAGCCAATCGACTCAAAGCATGTGATGCATTGGCAGTGGTTGTGCGTGCTCACCGTGACCCATCTGTTTCCTGGCCGCAGGAGCCGATCGCACCAGACAAAGCGGTTACTAATTTCCTTAATGAAATGATTTTAACAGATCTTTGCCAAGTTGAAGCACTGTTAGCAAAAAAAAAGAACAAGCACAAAAGAACTGCTGACGAACAGCGTGTTCTGGAAGCTTGCCAAACTCTTTTAGAGGAAACGAAACCAATCTCAGCCGGTGAATGGAGTATAAACGATTCTCCGATATTAAAAAATTATGCTTTCCTCTCTTCCCTCCCCGTGCTTGTAACTGTAAACCTTGATGAAGAACAAGTACAACAAAAAGATTATGATGGGCGAGCATCATTAACGGCTCTCTGTGAAGACGCTAACTACCCCTTGGTAGAATTTTGTGGGACTCTAGAAGCAGATATCAGCCAGATGGCTCGGCAGGAGCAAGAAGATTTTCTCGCTGAATATGGACTAACAGAATCAGGAATTGCCCGTCTAGCCAAAGCTATGTACAAGCTGCTCCATTTATGTTCGTTCTTTACTGTGGGTGAAGACGAAGTCCGTGCCTGGACAATAGCAGCAAGCTTGTCTGCCAAGAAAGCGGCAGGCAAAATCCACTCCGATATTGAACGTGGATTTATCCGTGCCGAAGTAATAAACTTCGAAGCATTCAAAGCGTTAGGAAACTCCCTAAAAATAGCCAAAGAGCGAGGAAAACTACGGCTGGAAGGAAAAGAATACCCGGTAAAAGACGGCGACATGATCAACTTCCGCTTCAACGTATAGTCAGCTTGCAGTCTGCGGACTGC
>CAZLTH010000250.1:0-3170 GCA_964562355.1 uncultured Syntrophomonadaceae bacterium
TCGGCGGCATTAACAACCAAATAAGGAGGTTGAAAAGATGTCTACTCGACAAAATCAAAAAAGCACATCAAAAATGTTAAAATTTTTAGGTCTTTGATATTTAATATTTGATTTTTGATATGATTTTTGTGTGGTTTGTATTTTTGATATTTACTCTTTGACATTTAATATTTGATTTTAGTTAGGGGGGTGAAGCCATGTCAGCATTTAATTATGTAGCCACTGATGCCCGGGGAAAAGAGGTGAGGGGGGTGGTGGAGGCAGATACCCAGGCTTTAGCCATCAACCAGGTGCGGGAGATGAAATTTTTCCCACTTCGGGTGACTGAACAGAAGGTTAGAGCCAAAGCTCGTCCGGGGAAGAAGGGAGGGGCTATGCAAATGCAGATTAAGATCCCCTTCCTTACCGATAGAGTAAGCGCTAAGCAGCTCACCCCTTTCACCCGGCAGTTATCCACCCTTATTGATGCTGGTCTTCCTCTTGTTCGCAGCCTGGGCGTTCTCAGAAATCAGATGAAGCCCGGTGCCCTTCGGGACATATTGGGAACGGTGGCCCAGGATGTGGAGGGAGGGAGCACCTTCTCCGAGGCGCTGGCCAAGCATCCTAAGGTCTTCTCCAAACTGTTCATCAATATGGTCCGGGCGGGTGAAGTGGGAGGAGTGTTGGATACAGTGCTACAGCGTTTAGCTGAATTCGCTGAGAAGAATGCTGCTCTTCGAAGAAAGATAAAGGGAGCTATGGTCTATCCGGTGGTAGTTGTCTTCGTCATCATGGCCGTTCTGGCCGTCATCTTCAGGTTTGTCATCCCCACCTTCACCCAGATGTTCAGTGAGATGGAAAAGGAACTTCCCGGGGCGACAACGTTGCTGATAGGTATCAGCGAGTTCCTTAAAACGAAGAGGGCCTTGCTCATCCCGGTAGTTATCATGGCCGTGGCAATCCTATTCAAGGCTATTAAAAAGACCAGGAAGGGAGGTTATGCCATTGATAAGGTTAAAACGAAGCTTCCTGTCATCGGGCAATTGGTCCAGAAGATGGTGGTAGCCAGATTCAGCCGAACCTTAGGGACTTTGATCGCCAGTGGAGTGCCCATACTTCAAGCTTTAGCCATCACCAAGGAGACGGCCGGGAACGAGGTGGTAGCCAGGGCAGTGGCTAATGTTCACGATAGCATCCGGGAAGGAGAGTCCATCGCCGGGCCTTTAGAGCAGAGCGGAGCCTTTCCACCTTTAGTCAGCAATATGATCGATGTGGGGGAAGAGACCGGAAACTTAGACCAGATGCTGATGAAGGTGGCCGACACCTATGATGATGAGGTGGATGTAGCGGTGGCCGGGTTGACTTCAATCCTGGAACCAGTTCTCATCATATTTATGGGATTGATCGTTGGCTTTATCGTTATCGCACTCTTCATACCCCTGATTGGGATGGCTATGCACATAGCCTAGCCCCTCGCTCTGCCGCGAAGCACACAGCCAAAGGCAGTGGCAGTGCCGATTCTCAGGCAGTGGCAGTGCTCTTTGGGTGCTCGGGACTGCGAAAAGCCTGCCCTGAGCGTACACCGCCAGAGGCAGTGCCAGTGGCAGCACCTTTAGGTGCAGTACTGCATAAGCTGTAGCGAACGGGTAGGCCAACGAATTTCAGAATTAAAATGCAAAAATCAATGGGGAAGATCTTGGTAGTGGATGACGAGGAGAATATGCGCAAGAGCTTGAAAGCTCTCCTCGGTACGGAGGGATACGAAGTTAGGACCGCCTCCAGCGGGGAGGAGGCCATAAGGGTGGCCGGGGATGAGGTTTTCCCCCTCCTCATAACTGACCTTCGCCTGGATGGGATGGATGGGATGGATGCTTACCGGGCTATTAAGGAGCGAAGTCCCCGGACTCTGGCCATCATTATCACCGGACACGCTAGCCTAAAATCTGCTATTGAGGCCATTCGCTTAGGAGCCTATGACTATTTGGTTAAGCCGTTTAAACCTGAAGAGATCCTCCTCACGGTAAGAAGAGCTTCAGAGCACCAGCAGTTGGTTGAGGAGAATGTTCACCTCCAGGGAGAGTTGGGAGAGAAGTTTGGATTCAATAATATAGTTGCGAAATCGACCCCGATGGAGGAAGTCTTTCAGTTGATGAGAAAGGTAGCTCCTTCAAGTGTGACCGTGCTCCTTAGAGGGGAAAGTGGCACTGGAAAAGAGTTAGTGGCTCGGGCCATCCATTACAACAGTCCCCGTAAGGAAAAAAGATTCATCGGGGTAAGTTGTGGAGCGTTACCGGAAACACTTCTGGAGAGTGAACTCTTTGGCCATGAGAAAGGAGCCTTTACCGGAGCCCTGAAGCAAAAACGGGGTTTGTTTGAAGTAGCTGATGGCGGGACTATCTTCTTAGATGAGATCGCCGATCTTTCCCTCTCCACTCAGATGAAGCTCCTGCGGGTTCTTCAGGAACAGGAGTTCCAGCGGGTGGGAGGCACTGACCTAATAAGAGTGAACCTGAGGTTGATTAGTGCTACCAATAAGGACCTGGAGGATGGGGTAAGGGAGGGTAAATTCCGGGAAGAGCTCTACTACCGCATTAATGTCGTCTCCATCTCACTTCCACCCTTAAGAGAGAGAAAAGACGACATACCTCTCTTAGTCCAACACTTTTTGAAGAAGCATCAGGCGGCAACCAAGACAGTACCTCCAAAGACAATGGAACTTTTAATGATGTACCATTGGCCAGGAAATGTGCGCCAGTTAGAGAATGTTGTGGAGAGAGCCATTGCCCTCAGTCAAGGCCGTGTTATTTCAGAGAATGACCTTCCTCCTCAAATTCGCCTCAACTCCCAACCCGCATCCCCTGACCAGCTCGGCAATCTAACTTTCCAGGAGGCCCGAGAAAATTTCGAAAAGCAGTTCCTCCAGAGAGCTA
Organism: uncultured Syntrophomonadaceae bacterium; assembly: GCA_964562355.1. Lineage (GTDB taxonomy): Bacteria > Bacillota > Dethiobacteria > PWVN01 > PWVN01 > CAZLTH01. Next base: position 2,910 of record CAZLTH010000250.1, read on the forward strand.
TACTGAGAAACAGAGGTAATATTAGCGCTACTTCCCGGGAGATAAAACTGAGTCGGCGCCATTTCTATGAGAAGATGAAATCCTATCATATCAATCCCAGGAAACTTAAAAGTCAAAAGTAAAAAGTAAAAAGTAAAAAGTAAGGCGATTTAATAACTAGCCACGCAGAGGCGGAGGGATGAAAATGTGGAAGTTATTTAAAAATAAGGCTCTTCTCCAAATTTAGTAGTAAATAGAACCTGTACTGCTTATGACCTTAGC
>CAZLTH010000251.1:0-3141 GCA_964562355.1 uncultured Syntrophomonadaceae bacterium
ACCCTTTCCCCTTTTCACCTTTTCGTCTTTTTACCTCTTTACCTCACATCCAAAACCTACCGGATATTTACATATAGTGCGCACCAAAAGCGGTAGCAGGAAAATTACTCCTGTTTCCTTGTCTTGGCGAGCCATCTTCCATTCAATCATAAACTTCAATAAATCCCTAGTTGTCTCTGTTAGGGAAGACTCCCGGTATTGTTTGCTCCAGCCTGCACCATAAAGATTTTTACACTGCTGCACCCATTTTTCAAAATCTGTGGGCATCAAAGAAAGAGAACCCTCATGCTGCAAAGAGATGTCTTCTTTTTCACGCTGCTGGCGCACAAAAGTAGCAAACTGCATGGTGATTTCGGCAATAGCTTTGTTGTCGGGAAAAATATTAAAACGTACTTTTTTCTCCGGCAAAGTAAGCATAGCTCCATTCCGGTACAATTCAAACTGAAAATCAGTATGCTTTTCAATATCTTCCCTGATACGATTGCGGAAATTACGCAAGTAAAGGAAATCAGGGTCACCGTTTCCTTGAGCATACATCACCGGAGAGAGAAAAAGCTGTCGGAAAACCCGGTGTCGCCTTTTTAACCCGGCACTATCTGCCGCTCCTTGCCATTCTGCCTCCAGAATCTCTTCTTTGGAATTAAAAAAAGATAAGTCTTGCGGGTAAGAACGCATGAAGTAGCGAGAGACTTGCGATACTTCAAAAAGCGCTTCGTAGGTTTCCAGGTAACTAAACCCGGCAATATTGCCATCTACTACTGTTAGCACTCCCAGCTCTGCCGCTGTCTGTAGAACTCGCACCAAGGATTTGCGGTAGTTATAGTTAGTCCAATCCAGAGCCTCTTCTCCGGGATATAAGCCCTGTAGTTCTTCACAGATGTCTGACAACAAAAACTGCTCGTCTATATTTTTACCTTCCAAGTAGGCCAGTAAGCAACAAAAAAGAGCATAATCCTGCACCTGTTTAAAAGACTGTATCCCCATCCAAGCCTCCGGCTGCGCTGGCACCTTCTCCAGCTTGGCAAAAGAACGATGTACTATCAGGTTAAAGCCCATCTTATCCAAAAAATAAGCTCGCAAGACAGCCTCACGCTCTCGAATTATTTGATAAACTTCAGGTTTTTCTTCCCTTATAACCCAAAATTCTTCCCAAAGATGTTCTGCCGCCTGCTTAGCTACCGCATCAAATACTCTATTCCCCTTCATCGTTCCTTTCCTCACCCCTTCATCCTTCTCTCAAAAACCACAATCCCGTCCCCCGCTCCTAACCCAAAACTCAAAACTCAAAACTCAAAACTCAAAACCCCACCCCACCCCACTCCTCGTTACTTTCCCCTTTCCGGATTTGCCTACTCGGGCAACCACAAGGGATTGCCCCTACTAAGTTGGAGGTGGGAGAGCCTGCCCCATTCGACTACGCTCAGAGCCTGCCCTGAGCATAGCCGAATGGGGCAAGCTCTGAGCGACTGCAAGGAGTCGAACGGGTTGGAAGTTGGAGAGGTCTCCGACCGCCATTCTTACCTTACCCATTTACCCACTTACTGACTTACTGAGTCACTGACTTACTGAGTCACTGAGTCACTGAGTCACTCCTCCACAAACTGAATAGCATAATCAGGAAGTTGCAGCATCCCATCATCCCATGGTAGAGCAATCTGCTCGTCGCCTCTTTTGGTTAATCTGAATTTACGTCCTGTTTCAGTTTTAGCCACTAGGTGTTTGTTGCTCATACATTTCCCAATCCAATTAAGCAGGGTTTTGCGTATATAAGGGTCGGTGAAAGAAAGTTCGCTCAAAATAATGTAGTCTTCCTTCGCTATCTGCTCTATCAGTTGCTGCTCCGCTTCTTTTTCCCGTAAGTAATCTTCCAAAAGTATTTCTTTTTCCTGCTGGCGACTGATAATTGGCTGGGGTCTAGTTTTTTCCCGGTAATGGCGAGTACGAGGCTTAACAGTAACTACGGTGGGCTGCTCGTCCCAAACTTCCGCATAAATATTTTCTGTCTCGTTAGGCGCAGCATAAAGATGCCGGGTGTGAAAAGCTCCAAATACACAGGCTGAGAGTTCGTGTGCTTCTTGCAAGTCTTGACAGTTGAGAAACAAACCAGCCAGGTGGAGATAATCTTGACGCCGACTTTTAAAATTGGCGTGTTTCTCTCCTATACGCTGTGCAAAGCGAGTTATCCGCCGGATAGTTTCGTTAGTAGCGCTTTGCAAATAAAGCAAATCGCTCTCCCGGCTTTCACTGCCCAAAAACCAACTGTCCATACTGTGCCAGCGGTTCAAATATCTGTCCACAACTTCTTGTCTGTCAGGAATTTTATCCAAGCGAGGAATGCTGAGGTAATAATCTGCTAGTTTTCCGGCAATTTCCTGCACCAGTTCCCGAGGCATCTCACGCAGGAGGGACTCAATACGCAAGGAAGTGCGCTGCAGCACAGCAATAAATTTTCGCAAGTACTCGGTAATGGCCTCTTTATAAACCAGAAAGGCCATCGTCTTCATCATCTCTTCTACTTTTTCACTTTCTAGGTGCGCTAGGTAATCTGTAGCATTTTCCGTTAGTTTGCGGAAATTATCATAGAGATCATCCCAAGCTGCATTTAAATCTTCTGAAGTAAGAGTCTGCACAGCTGAAGCAGAGGTCAAGTTGAGTAACCCTGCCAAGAAACGATCAAGCAAGGTTTTTTCTAAAGAACCACCGAAAGAATCACCTTTCTGCTCTAAAACCTGCACCATCCTCTCAATTTCAACCGTATAAGGGGCACACTGGTAACGAAATTTCTTGCGTTTAAATTCCTCAATAGTACTCACTTTCCCCATATCCTGACGGGGAATAAGGTTACCCCATTCCACCAGCTGATTTAAATCTCGTTGCAGCTGTTCGTGGGAATAATTCTGAAAATAGGGCTTTGGCTTCAGGTAATCTAAAACCTCCTCGGGCAGGAGATAATGCCGGAGCCTTTCGTGCTGTATATAAAAAAACCGCAGAATAGCTCTGTATCGCCAAGCATTCTCGGTTGTAAGATAATTCACTTCGACTATGGGTTGAAAAAGTTTTTCGTCCACTTAAATCCCCCCCTCATCTTAGGGCCTGTGATGAAATAAACTATGCAATATTGCGAAGGATTTTCGTTCATAA
>CAZLTH010000252.1:0-3139 GCA_964562355.1 uncultured Syntrophomonadaceae bacterium
GTTAGATGAAAGAAAAATAGGAGGTTGCTATGGCACAAAGCAAGTACACAGCAATAACAAAAAAAGAAGGTAATTGGTGGATTGGATGGATAGAAGAAGTGCCTGGTGTAAATTGTCAAGAACGGACGCATGAAGAATTGATGAAAAGCCTTGCTATAACATTGAAGGAAGCTTTGGAGTTTAACCGACAGGATGCTATTGCAGCAGCAAAACAGAGTTACAAGGAAGAACCAGTCTTTGTATGAAAAGACAGAGATTTTTGAAATATTTGAAGCAGCACGGATGTTCATTGATCCGTGAAGGTGCAAGTCATTCTTGATGGAATAATCCCTTGAGAAATAAGCGATCATCTGTTCCTCGACATACGGAAATAAACGATGATTTGGCAAATAAGATTTGTAAAGATTTAGGTATTCCTAAAATAAAGTGAGTTCATCTAACCAATCGCTGCACCTGACTGCGGGGGGGCTGTGCCTTTTTCAGAGTTTCGTGGTTTATCAAGGTTTTATCTTGAAGTATAGTAAAGTATAGAGCATTTTCTCATTTAAGTGCTTGTCTTTCTTTGACTTGGCTGTTCTCAAAAGTGTGTGCTTTTACTCACAGTCTTGCGTTAATCAAAGTCATGAGGAGCGAAGCGACGAATTTTCTTGCTCATAAAGTTTAGTGGTAATTCACCCCGCAGCAGGTGAGCTCAATCGTTAGGCGTATAAATTAAGAAGGGACATAGGCACAGATGATTCGGTTCGAGTGGGACCGTGAAAAGGCAAAAAGGAGCTATAAAAAACACCGGGTCCATTTTGAAGAAGCCGCAACCGTGTTCTACGATCCTTTATCAGCTACTTTTGATGATCCAGATCACTCAATCGGTGAGCCAAGGCTAATCACTATAGGTTTCTCTTCTCGTGGTCGTCTGCTTATAGTATCGCATACTGAGAGAAGGGAATCTATACGTATTATCAGCGCGCGGCCTGCAACCGCGCACGAAAGGAGGCGGCATGAGAATTAAAACACAGAAGGCACGTGAAGAATTACGTCCCGAATACGATTTTGACTATTCAAAAGCTGTTCGAGGCAAATATTACAGAAGGTTAATCGAGGAGGGCTCGAATGTAATCGTCCTCGAACCGGATGTTGCCAAAGCTTTCAGTGACTCAACAGTGGTAAATGAAGCGTTGAGATCGCTGCTTGACTTAACTCGATCAACACAACGCCTAACAAGTCGCTCCAGTGGACGCGCTAAAGCGCGTCGCTGAGCTTTAGTGTTAGGCGCCTTATAGTAAAAAACGATATCCACTTGACTCGGCGTAGCCGGATGATAGAGTATCAGATATGAGTTCATCAGAAAAACTACTGAGAAAGATTCTACGGGGCTCATCAGATGCAAATATCCCCTTCACAGGACTGTGCCAGTTGCTCAAGGCCGTCGGATTTGACGAGAGAATCAAAGGAGACCATCATATCTTCACCTATGGAAGGGGTAGACGAGATACTGAATCTTCAGCCGAAACGAGGTAAGGCAAAGGTTTATCAAGTGAAGCAGGTCCGGAAGGTGGCTCTTCAATACCATTTGACGTTGGAGGGAGAAGATGGACAGCAAATATGAGATGATCATCTACTGGAGCGAGGAAGATCAGGTCTACATTGCAGAGGTACCGGAGCTGGCGGAGTGCATCGCTGACGGCCATACATACGAAGAGGCTGTCAAGAATGCCGAGGTTGTCATCCAGGAATGGATCGAGACTGCCCAGAAACTCGGCCGGCCTATACCACAACCCAAAGGCAAACTAATCTACGCCTAACCAGTCACTGCACCCGACCAAAAAGCGCCAGCTTTTTGGTCGGGTGAGTTCTAGCGTTGCCGTGTCGCTGCGCGCCACGGCAACGGCGGAGCTGAGCTATCGCTCATCCCGCAATTTGCTGGGCTCCGCTATAGATAAAAATAAAGATATGGAGTAGCTATTAAGTATTAGTTGATAGTTAAAAAGGCAGTGCTGGAGCAGGGCTACGCTACGCCCGAACAAATCGCTGGAGCGAAATTGCTCGCACCTGGGTCCGCAAATAAATTTGCGTCCCACAGGCTCGCAATTCGCTCAGTTCAGACGTTATCCTGCTCAGGTGAACGAAGAAGTTCCAGGTGTTTCTCGATCTCGGCTTTCTTTCGCAGGCTTTCCATAAAGTTCTGCTTTGCTTTCTCCTTCTTCTCCTGTAAGGCCATTCTCTTCACATGCTCTCTTACTTCATCTAAGGGCTGTTCTTTGGCCTTCGTTTTCTCTTTTAGTTTAATCAGATGGTGGCCGCGGCGTGTCCTTATAGGCTGGCTTATCTCACCTTTCTTCAGGGAGAAAGCGGCTTCGGCAAAGGAGGGACCGAATCTCACCAGACAGCCCCTCCGGTCAATAAAGCCCAAATCTCCTCCTTGCTCTTTCGTCTGGGCATCCGTAGATGCTTCCCGGGCCAGCTTTTCAAATTCCTCTCCTTTATTCAGTCTCTCCCGCAGCTCTTTGGCTTCCTCCTTCGTCTTGACCAAGATATGTTTAACTCTTACCATCTCTGGAGCCCGAAATTGACTCTGGTTCCGCTTAAAGTATTTTACTATCTCCTCATCGGAAATTTCAACCTTGTTCATCTCCTCTTGAACCAGGGTCTGGATAATCATCTGTTTTAGCTTCTCCAGGAGCTCGGGTCTTCGGTCGATTCCTCTGCGCCTTGCTTCCTGGAAGAGAAGTTCAGTTTCAATCCACTGCTCTACAATCTTCTCTCTCATCTCTGGCCTTCTGCCTCTCCGATGATGCTTGACCTTCTCAAACTGTTGATTGAATTCTTTTAAGGTTAGCACTTCATCGTTCACCCGGGCTAGAATTTGCCCTTCCTTCCTAGGCGGCTTTCGTCCGGCACCCATAACTACCAGCCCTATCAACAAAGCTATACAGATAACCGCGCTTTTTTCCATTTCCTCATCTTCAATCTACCTCCTTTCCTTAACCAGGGACAGATCCTTTTCTCAATACAGGTATAATTTTGCCCTACTTCTCCTCAAATGTCAAGAAAACAAAATGTCAGAAAAGTTAACATCCATCTTCTGTTTTCAGTAGTTGCCAAAATTAAAATCTCCAAAATGCAGGGCATTGAATTTCAATAG
>CAZLTH010000253.1:0-3087 GCA_964562355.1 uncultured Syntrophomonadaceae bacterium
CTTTGACCTGGACACGGTTGAACAAATCACGGGTGTCTCTAAAGAAAGAATAGTTGAGGCGGCTGAGATTTTTGCCACCAGCAAACCGGCGGCTACCTTCTGGTCAATGGGCATCACCCAACACTCCCACGGCACCGAGAATGTATTTGCTTTGGCTAACTTAGTGCTCCTTACCGGAAATATCGGCAAGCCGGGCTCAGGGGTGAACCCTTTGCGGGGGCAGTCTAATGTCCAGGGCGCCTGTGATTTAGGTTGTCTATGCACTGTTTATCCGGGTTACCAGGCGGTAGCTGATGCGGGGGTCAAAAAGAAGTTTGAATCTGCCTGGGGGGTAACCTTAAACTCCAAACCAGGACTGGCAATGAGCGAGGTATGGCAGACTGCCCGGGAGGGGAAGATTAAGGCCTTCTATATCATCGGCGCCGACCCGGTCTTAAGCGTCGCTGGCTCAAACCAGGTTCGCGAAGGGCTTAAAGCGGCAGAATTCGTCGTTGTTCAGGATATTTTTCTCAACGAAACGGCTAAATTTGCCGATGTGATTTTACCTGCCTGTAGTTTTGCTGAGAAAGAGGGCACCCTTACCAATAACGAGCGGCGTGTTCAACGCCTTCGGAAGGTCATTGAGCCCCTCGGCGACTCCCGGCCTGATTCGTGGATTGTTTGCCAGCTTGCTAAAAGGATGGGCGCTAAAGGCTTTGATTTCAGTCACCCGGAGAAGATTATGGATGAGATTGCCTCTCTTACCCCCATCTATGGCGGGATGTCCTACGAGCGTCTAAAAGCAGGAGACCTCCAGTGGCCCTGTCCTGATAAAAAACATCCCGGGACACCAATCCTGCATGTGGGAAAGTTTCGCACCAAAAATGGTAAGGGTAAATTTACCCCCCTTAAGTATAAACCAGCCGCCGAACTTCCTGATGAGGAATATCCCCTCCTGCTCACCACCGAGCGGCCTCTTGAGCACTTTCACGGGGTAATGACCCACAAGGTTCAGGGTCTTAGAGAATTGAGGAGTGAAGAGTTAGTGGAGGTGAACCCTGAGGATGCCCGGCGGCTGGGAATTGCTGAGGGTGAAATGGTGCGTGTGGTTTCGCGGCGGGGAGCGGTAACTGTAAGGGCGAAGCTAACAGATGTCTTGCTGCCGGGAGTAGTCTGTATGTCCTGGCACTTTGCCGAAAGCCCAACTAACCTGCTCACCAATCCGGTTCTGGACCCGATTGCCAAAACTCCCGAGACCAAGGTCTGTGCAGTAAGGATAGAGAAAAAAGGAGACAATTAAATGAGACCATCTGAGACCAATGGCCCGAGCACTGTTTTTGACCGGGTTAAGAAAAAAAAGCCCTGTTCATTTGGCGCTAAAGGGAGATGCTGCCGGGCATGCTCCATCGGCCCGTGCCGGTTGAGTGGGGAAGGTGATGTTGGCGTCTGCGGGGCCACCATAGAGACGATAGCGGCCAGGAATTTTGGTCGTATGGTAGCCGCGGGCACCGCGGCTCATTCCGACCATGCCCGAGAGGTGGTCCTGGTCTTTTTAGCGGCTGCCAGAAATGAAGCGCCCGGCTATGAAATCAGGGACGAAGTGAAGCTGAGAAAGATTGCTGAGTTCCTCAAAGTGGACATTAAAAACAAAGACAAAAATCAGATTGCTATTGAGGTGGGCGAAAAACTGCTGGCGGATTTCGGGAGACAGGAGGGTGAGCTTCACTTTATCAGGCGGGCGCCGGCCGGGCGACAGGAGCTCTGGCGCAAGTTGGGAATTGTCCCCCGCGGGATTGACCGTGAGATTGTAGAAATGATGCATCGCACCTCCGTGGGTGTAGACCAGGACTATAAAAATATCATTATGCACGCCAGTAGAACCGCCCTTGCTGATGGCTGGGGGGGCTCAATGATTGCCACCGAGCTGCAGGACATCCTCTTCGGCACGCCCGTCCCCCGACAGGCTAAGGTAAATTTAGGCACGCTGAAGGAAGATGAAGTCAACATCGTCATCCATGGACACGAACCCCTGCTCCCGGAAGCGATTGTGCAAGCAGCTAAGGATAAGGATATGCTGACATTGGCCCGTGAAAAAGGAGCTAAGGGTATTAACCTGGTGGGGATGTGCTGTACTGGAAATGAGTTGTTGATGCGGCAAGGCGTATCCATTGCCGGGGCATACCTCGAGCAGGAGAAGGCAATGATTACCGGCGCTGTTGAGGTGATGATAATAGATGTACAATGTGCTATGGAATCTCTGGCTAGCGTGGCTCAGTGCTTTCATACTGAACTCATTACCACCTCACCCAAGGCGAAGATTCCCGGGGTAACCCATCTTGAATTTCATCATGAAACCGCCCGGGAATCCGCTCGTGAAATTGTCAGACGGGCCATTGAAAACTATCCCAAGCGAGGGGAAGTTGATATTCCCCGGGAAGTTCTGGATATGGTTGTCGGCTTCAGCCACGAGACCATTAACTACATCTTAGGTGGCAGCTATCGGGGTTCTTATCGCCCCCTTAATGATGCTATAATCAGCGGGAGAATAAGGGGAGTCGCCGGCGTGGTAGGTTGTAACAACCCGCGGGTAAATGCCGGTTATGTCCATTCTACCCTGCTCAGGGAATTGATTGCCAATAATGTTCTCGTGCTCGCCTCGGGTTGTGGGGCGATTAATGCTGCTAAGGCCGGGTTGCTGATTCCAGAGGCAGCGGAGTTAGCCGGTTCCGGTCTTCGTGAAGTCTGTGAGGCGGTAGGCATACCCCCGGTGCTTCATGTGGGGTCCTGCGTAGATAACAGTCGTATTCTGACCGCCTGCTGTGCCATAGAGGCGGAAGGCGGGTTGACGCCCCACAATGACCTCTACACCATACCAGCCGCCGGCTGCGCACCCGAATGGATGAGCGAGAAAGCAGTAGCCATCGGTCACTACTTCGTCAGCAGCGGGGTGATGGTCGTCTTCGGAGTGACCTTTCCCACTCTGGGAAGCGAGCATCTTTCCGATTTTCTGTTCAGAGAAATTGAAGATTTGACCAAAGCAATGTGGGTTCATGAGCCTGACCCCCTGGAGATGGCCAGAATATTGATTAACCGCATTGATGCCGGGCG
>CAZLTH010000254.1:0-3082 GCA_964562355.1 uncultured Syntrophomonadaceae bacterium
TCTGGCAGGAAGATGCAGAAGTTGACTTGGAGACTTTGAACAGTCTTTTACCGCCTAAGGATCTTTTATTTCCCCAATCAGAAAACATTTTTTCTTTTAAAAGAGAGGAAGGAAAACTTTCGTTTTCAGAAGCCTCTTATAGTGGTTCCCAAGTAATTTTTGGCATTCGCCCCTGTGATGTTCATAGTATCGAACTACTGGATAAGGTTTTCTTGAATGAACCGGTGGATGTTGCTTATAAAAACAGGCGAGATAGTACTATACTGGTAGCTGTGGGTTGTTCAAAACCGCATCCCACCTGTTTCTGCACTGCTTTTGATATAGAGCCCATGGAATCAGCAGGAGCCGATGTGCTTTTTCACCCTAATGAAGAGTACTATTTGGTTTCCTTTCAGAGCGAGAAAGGCGAAAAACTGTTTGAAAAAGCGGTAGATTTGCTGGAGGATGTTACCGTATCAGAAAAAAACAATCTCGAAAAACAGCGAGTGGCAGTAGCTGCTTTGGTGAAAGAACATAGCCCTGACCTGTCAGGGGCAACAAAAAAACTGGCGACAATGTTTGAACACCCTATCTGGGAAAAATTTTATCGTCGTTGCCTAGGGTGTGGTACCTGTACCTACTTGTGCCCTACCTGTCATTGTTTTGACATACAGGATGACGGCTCCATGGAGAGCGGGGTGCGTTTCCGTTGCTGGGATTCATGTATGTATAAAGAATACACCGGTATGGGGCACGGGCACAATCCTAGGCCGACACGTAAAGAGAGAGTGCGCAATCGTTTTATGCATAAGTTGAACTACTATCCGCAGCTTTTCAATGAGGTTTATGGCTGTGTGGGTTGTGGTCGTTGCGTCAGAAAATGCCCTGTCAATCTGGATATTATTCAGGTGATTAAAGAAGTTTATTTGCAAGTACTTAGCTAAGCTGCTGCAGCAATACCTCGTGTGTTGGAGGTGGGAAGTGGGAGGTTAGATGTTAGAAAGGCACCAGGAAGGAGCTACTAGGGTTTATCCTTCCGGCGGGGCTTTCCAAAACCTCGTCCAATTTCCAACTTCTCACCTCTCACCTCCAATTTTATCGGTGCTCAAATCTTTCGGGCAGTATAATAACTCCCTCGCTTCACTCGGTCAAACATATTATACTGCTAACCTCAAGATTTTCCGCTCCTTTTGATTTTAGGAATCCAATGCTCACTCTGGTATATGCTGCAACAGCTTAGGCAACTTTGAGAAAACTTTATGGACAGAGTAACAGGTAATAGGCTGAGCAGGTACGAAGTTTATTCTGTCGAAAGTGCGGAAGTGAGAGGTTGAAAAGGAGTGAAGAAAGTGACAGTTAATCCTATTTTACCAAAATTAGCTGTGGTAGAAAAAATTATCCAAGACACAGCAGATATTAAGCGGTTTTTCCTTAAGCTAAAAGATGGTGAGTTTTTTGGTCATGTGCCTTTGCAGTGCGCTATGCTCTCTGTTCCCCCGGTAGGAGAAGCTATTTTTTCTATTGCTTCCAGCCCTACCCGGCCGGAATATTTGGAACTTGCGGTTAAAGAGGTAGGCACAGTTACCGGCTACCTGCATCATGAGTTGCAGGAAGGTATGGAAGTAGGCTTGCGTGGTCCCTATGGCAATGGTTTTCCTTTAGATACTATCAAGGGCAAAGATTTACTTTTTATCGGTGGAGGTATTGGTCTGGCACCGCTCAGGTCTTTGATACAATACTGCTTTGATAACCGTAAAAATTATGGAAGCATAGAAATAATTTACGGTGCTCGCACACCGGCAGACCTTTCTTTCAAAGAAGATATTTTTGAAAAATGGCCACAGGAAGAAGCCAAAGTGAATATCACTGTAGATGTAGAGACCGAAGGGTGGGATGGTTATGTAGGATTTGTTCCCACCTACTTACGAGAGTTATCCCCCGGACCGGAAGGCAAGATAGCTATCACCTGCGGTCCGCCGATTATGATCCGTTTTGTTTTGCAAGAGCTGGAAAAGTTGGGCTTTGTACCGGAACAGATTATCACCACCCTAGAATTGAAGATGAAATGCGGCGTAGGCAAATGCGGCCGCTGTAACATCGGGGAAAAATACGTTTGCCAAGATGGCCCCGTTTTCAGCCTAGCTGAATTAAATAAGATGGTGCCGGAGTTTTAGAGGTTGGAGGAAAAATTACAATATAAGGAGTAAGAAATGGAAACACCTCACATAGAAGACCGAAGTGAGAGTATGACTTGGAAAGATTTCGTTTATAAAAATGTAGTTGAGTACTGTAATCAAATTGGTTCCAGAACATTTTCGCTTCAAGATTTTACAAGAGACCGGATTGAGGTATTTAAGAAATTCAAACCAGACAACAAACATACCGAAGCTAAAATTAGGCAACAATTGCAATTTCTCAGGAATGACAATTTGATAAGTTTTGTTGATAATTCCGGGCACTATACACTGAGAGGTGTTGATTTACTAGCAAGCGAAATGGATGAAATAAAAACCATTGACTTGTCTCGCGAGACTCCAGAAAAAAAAGAATACATTATAGAAACTTATGTCAGGAATGTTGCTTGGGCAAAAAAGGCTAGGGGAATATTAGGGGAATTTTGTTTGTGCTCTGGGTGCAAGAATACTTTTTTCAGAAATGATGGTACACGTTATATTGAAGTTCATCATATCATTCCCCTATGTCGAGGGGGCGAGGATGGTTTGTGGAATATGTCAGTATTATGCGCACATCATCATCGCATGGCACATTTCAGTGATGTGAAAACAAGAATTAACCTTGAGAAATATTTGATAAAGGAGGTTCAATGCAGACTATAAATTATGTGCAGAATGAACAGATTTCAATTTTTTAAAACTTTTCCTTTGCTAAAATCCCATATATAACATGATTAACATGATGGTCGTATAAATATTCTGCGTCTCTTATTAGGTCTTCTTTTTGAAAGCCTAATTTTTCTTAAGTTTGTTTGAGTTTTCTCTTGTCTTGTTTTTTTCTCCAGCTTATTTTATAATAAAGAGACTTGATGGGGTGGAGAGAGGTTTTGAGGTTTAGTTTTTAGGTTGGGAAGAAAGAAGGTTGAAAG
>CAZLTH010000255.1:0-3076 GCA_964562355.1 uncultured Syntrophomonadaceae bacterium
AATGAAAAATTAGTGTTTTCAAAATAACGGTCTTTTTCTTCGAATGTTTTTTTCTGTATTTGTCAATCGAAAATTCCCCCAGATAATAATCGAAACCTCCCCCATTTTTTGAGCTTTTAGCTCAGTGCTCACCAGCGCTACTTTATTCTCTCTAAAGACAAACGTCCTTTAGGCTGTCTTTTGTTTGCGGCTTCTGCTCTGATTTTAATAGACAGGGAGCAGTGGATTAGTTGGGCAAAACCAGATCGCAATAAAAGGTTACATCTGATCGTCAATAATACTCGTTTCTTAATTTTCCCCTAGGTGCATAGGTGCATATTAAGAATTTAGCTAGTAAATCTCTTTCCCTAGTAGCAAAGCGTATACGAAAAGACTGGCAATCTCGCTACAACTATCAACCAGTATTGTTGGAGACCTTTGTTGATGCTGAAAAATATCATGGCACCTGCTATCAAGCTGCGAACTGGCTTCTTTTAGGCAAAACTCGTGGTATCGGGAGGATGAACCCCTCTCGGAAAAAAGAACTCTCTATAAAACTGATCTATGCTTACCCTTTAATTAAAGATTTTCGCATTCATCTTTTAGGCGAGCGAGGTGATCTTGGTGAGTAAACCTAGCCGCCGTCCTAACAGAGAAGCAGACAAAAAAAATTGGAAAGAAAGAAAAAAAGCACAGAAAGAGCTACGCAAACGACAAAAAGAACAAGGCTTTAAACCTCATGAAAAACAAGCACTTCCTAACCGCAAAAGCGAACTTGAAATACCAGAGCAGGAGCAAGCAGAACGTCAAAAAGTAGTAGAAGAAAAAATTAAAGTGTATCGAATCATATTCCCTAAGCTTTTAAAGGAACTTAAGGAGATTAAAGATTATAGAAATCCCCAAAAAAGAAAACACAAGTTGACCGTACTTTTGACATTTCGACCTAGTGAAGAACAGATATTGTATAGCAGTCGATGGCACCCAAAAACTCCGGCGTGATTATCCTTTCGCCAAAGAATGTTCAAAGCGGCGTGTTAAGGGTTCAGATGAAGAAAACATACAGTACTACGTCTATATTTTGGAAGCAGCTATTGTTTTTCCAAACGGTATTTCTCTACCCTTGTTAAGCGAATTTTGCGAGTATACAGAGCACTGAAGTTCAGGATGCTCCTATTCGTCGCATTCCTGGACTGATAAGAAGCAGGACTGTGAATTAAAAGCTTTCAAACGCTTAGCTGCTCGATTAAAAAAATATTTTTCACGACTCCCGATAATGATTCTTTTGGATGGACTTTACCCCAATGCCCCTGTTTTCGAGTCAGGAATGCGATGAGTAAGAGCCCCGAGGTTCACAATCACCGGGGTCCACGAATGTACATTTAGTACCTTACGTGAGGGACTTTTAGATTAGCATAAACATCAGGTTGGACACATGAGACGAGCATTTCTAAAATCACACCTCTCTACTCGGAAATTGACACTCTAAATGCTTATGCGTTTGAGTTGCAGACAAGCGGGAAGGAATCTGGACAAGGGATTTTTCAAGGTCCATGATAATTGGACCACTGACACTAGGTATATTGATTATGCTGTTTTTGTCGGTACGACACTGGCAAGCCTTAGTGTCGTATACCCGTAACAGGTAGAATTATATCCCTTTAGTTTCTCCCTCCTCCGGTGATGATGAGTCTTCCATCACCGGAGGAGCGGATGATCTAAGTCAAGGGAGTCTGGAGTGATATAGAATGAGTATGTTTAGGATGTTGATTACGGCAATCCTTGCGATCGCTACTAGTTATGTTATTCTCACTTTGACTAGGCAACGCCGCATCATTACTCTCGTGCTGCTGATTAGCTTTTGGGTCAGTGTTTTCGGTATTCAATGGGTCTAATTTTTGAATCGCACATTTAGCACATATGTTAATACATTCATTCAACCTAGCGAAGTCCATTTGACCTATAGAGGAGAGCGACCATCGCTTCCCCTGCCTTCTGCTACCGCCTTGCGGTTTAGGTTCTCTGAAGAGTCGGCTAAATACTATAGTAGGATGTCAATTGAGGAGGTTATCGAGTTTTACACTCAACAGGTTTTAGGAGTAGAGGTGTAGTCCAGAGAATCTGAAGATACAGGTGTTCGTCTACTGCTTATCTATCAAGAGGCTGTGTTCACCGTCCTAGTGACGCCGACCGGGAGATCAGCATCTAATATCCTGGTCGAATCTATCTCTTAGGGTGAAATCATGAAACCACGGGGACGGTTTTTGGAGGGATCAATCGTAAGTTTTGCACGTTAAAAGGCTCAAATAGCGCCTATTCATCGATGTTTGAGCCTTTTTGGACATTTGTTTTATAACCAACCTGCAAAATTTTTGATTGTCCTGAAGAATGAAGTCGCAGCGGAGCAACAAAGGGTATCATACTTAATTAGCAGTGCGGTAGTTCCAACTTAAAAATTTTGCAAATAGAAGGGAATTTATGTTATAATTCAGGCTAGGAGAAAAAACAAAACAGAGGTGCAAACTTTGGAAGATTTAAAACTTCGAGAAATAAAAAAAAAATGGCAGGAGCGGCAGGAAAAAAAAGAACAGGCGCAAAGGAAAAGGCGTGAAGATGCTTTTCCGGACTTTGCCCAAAAAGCCAAAGAGGAAGGGATAATTTTATGACTACAAAAGATATGAAAGTATTAAAAGCAAGGATAAAAGAAGACTTGGTTAGTATGGAAAATTTACTTTTAGAGCTTAAAAAAAAGGCATAATTAAGAATGTCAGCAATAGTTGTGTAGTAGTTGTGGAAGAAGATAGTTTTATTCTAAGAGCAGTAGGTTCAATATTACATGATTTTTATGTTGCTGTAGAAAGAAAACACACCGCCATTATCTAGTGTCCTTTCCTGTTTAACACATAAAACATGGCTAATATTAAACTCTTTTTCAACTTCCCTGTAAGCTATTTTTTGATCTTGAGGTTTGACTGCAAACACTTCATTAAAACCATCTATGTATTGCAATAAAAACTCGTTAGCTTGGTCTATAGTGGTAACGCCAGCGATTTTAAATTCAACAGGAAGCCTACTTTGAAGAGTATCCCAAAGGCGTTCC
>CAZLTH010000256.1:0-3072 GCA_964562355.1 uncultured Syntrophomonadaceae bacterium
GTAGGGGCAATCCCTTGTGGTTGCCCGAATAAGGAGGCATGGAAGATGGAAAAAGTAATTTTTGATTTGGACTCTTGCAAGGCATGTGGGCTTTGTGTCGCTGCTTGCCCTGTAAACATTATTGAGTTTTCTAGTCGTACCAACTTGCAGGGATTTAGACCTGCTATGGTAAAAAGGCAGGACGAATGCATTTCCTGTGGTAATTGTGCCCGGTTTTGTCCGGATGCGGTTATTACAGTATACAGAGAAAACCAAACAAGAAAAGCTAGTTAAAGAGGAGGTTTTTGGGTGATGACAAAAATTTTAATGCGGGGCAATGAGGTTATTGGAGAAGCTGCGATAAAGGCAGGATGCAGATTCTTTTTTGGCTATCCTATTACCCCCTTACCCCCCAGAATGAGCTACCGGAATATATGTCCAAAAGACTTCCTGAGGTCGGCGGTGTTTTTCTGCAGGCTGAGAATGAAGTTTCGGCAATCAATATGGTTTATGGTGCTGCAGGAGCAGGTGCTCGAGTAATGACTTCATCTTCGAGTCCTGGTATGAGCCTGAAGCAGGAAGGTATTTCCTATATTGCGGCCGCAGAGCTGCCTTGTGTACTAGTGAATATAGTAAGAGGAGGTCCTGGTCTAGGAGGGATTCAGCCTGCCCAGTCAGATTATTTTCAAGCGACCAAGGGAGGTGGGCATGGTGATTATCGTTTAATTGTTCTTGCCCCGGCAACCTTGCAGGAAACAGTAGATTTTGTGCGTGATGCTTTTGATTTAGCCGATTTATATCGTACCCCGGTAATGATTCTGGGCGATGGTTTGCTGGGTCAAATGATGGAGCCAGTTGAGTTCAAGGAAAGACCACCTAAGGAACTACCCGTAAAAGACTGGGCTCTTACCGGTGCGAGAGGAAGAGAGAAAAATATCATTAATACTTTGTACTTGCAGCCTGAAAAGCTGGAAGAACAGAATATAAAACTGCAGAAAAAA
This sequence comes from uncultured Syntrophomonadaceae bacterium, assembly GCA_964562355.1. Classification (GTDB taxonomy): domain Bacteria; phylum Bacillota; class Dethiobacteria; order PWVN01; family PWVN01; genus CAZLTH01. The sequence goes on from CAZLTH010000256.1 coordinate 981, forward strand.
TATCAGAAGATAACAGAAAACGAAGTCAGATACGAATTGTATAACTGTGAGGAGGCTGATTTGGTAGTCGTAGCTTATGGCACAGTGGCTAGGATAGCAAAAACAGCTATCGAAGAACTGAAAAAAGAAGGACTCAAGGTGGGTATGATTAGACCAATTACCCTTTGGCCTTTTCCTGTTGAAGCCTTTGAAAAAACCATAAGCACAGCAAAAAGCTATCTTGCTATTGAAATGAGCACCGGTCAAATGGTAGAAGATGTCAGGTTGGCTGTCAACGGTAGAAAACAGGTAGACTTTTATGGTAGAAGTGGTGGGGTGGTACCTACCCCGGCAGAAATCAGTGAGAAAATAAAAGAAATAGTTAGCAGGTGGATTTAGATGAAAACAGTATTTAAGAAAACAACTGTTTTGACTGATAAAAGAATGCATTATTGTCCCGGGTGTACACATGGGATTATTCACCGATTGGTAGCTGAAGTTATAGATGAATTGGGCATACAGGAAAAAACTATCGGCATTGCTCCGGTGGGCTGTTCAGTGCTGGCATACGAATATTTTAATTTTGATATGTACCAAGCCTCACATGGCAGGGCTCCTGCCGTAGCGACGGGTGCTAAAAGAGTAAACCCTGACAATGTGCTGTTCACTTACCAAGGTGATGGCGATTTGGCATCTATAGGTATGGCGGAAATCGTTCATGCTGCAGCACGAGGAGAAAAAATTACTGCAATTTTCGTGAATAATGCTATCTATGGCATGACGGGAGGCCAAATGGCTCCCACTACGCTGACCGGTCAGGTGACAACAACTTCACCGCATGGCAGAGAGATTGAACTTTGCGGTCATCCTATCAAAATGTCGGAAATGCTGGCAACTTTACCGGGTGCTGCTTATATAGCCAGAGTTTCGTTGCATAATATTTCAAATATTAACAAGGCAAAAAAAGCAATCAAAAAAGCTTTTGAAACACAGCTAGAAAAGAAAGGTTTCTCTATGGTTGAAATTCTTTCTACCTGTCCGACCAACTGGGGGCTGACACCTCTAGAATCTTTGGAGTGGTTGCAGGAAAACATGATTCCTTATTTCCCCTTGGGAGTCTTTAGCCAGCCTCGGGAGGAGGAATAATTATGTTGCATGAAATTGTTATTGCTGGGTTTGGTGGGCAGGGTGTTATGCTTATGGGACGTTTGTTAACCTACTCAGGCATGCTGGAAGGTAAAGAAGTTACTTGGATGCCTTCCTATGGTCCCGAGATGAGAGGTGGTACGGCAAACTGTACTGTTGTTATTTCTACAGATCCTGTCGCTTCCCCTGTAGCTGGTTTGCTTAGTGAAGTTATTGCTATGAACAGACCGTCCCTTGATAAGTTTGAGAAAACACTAAAACCAAATGGTTTATTGATCATCAACACTTCACTGATAGACCGAAAAGCAGTGAGGGAGGATATAAAAGTTTTGAATCTGCCAGCAAATGACTTGGCGCTGGTAGCAGGAAGTGACAAGGCTGCTAATATGGTAGCTTTGGGAGCATTTGTAGAAATTACTAAAGTGGTTTCTTTAGAGGGTGTAATAGAGGCTTTAAAAAAAGTTCTGCCGAAACGCAGGCATGGCTTACTTGCTATTAATGAAAAAGCCCTTAGGGAAGGTTCCGAGTTTGTGAAAAATAACTATAAAGAATAACGAGAAGCTTCGTTTGTTATCTTGTTGTGCAAAACGACGGAAATGGCATATTACTTGCATTACTATATAATATAAAAGGGAGTGGATGTAGAGGAAAAACAAAAAAGATACTAGGATAAGAGCAGTATTAGTGTCTTTATATGCACGTTGATAAACCTTATAGTAAAAGTTCTATCAATGGGATCATTAGGTAAAATTGTTGACGGTTATCTACGGGCACGCATAAATGTGCCTGCAAAAAGACACAAAAAGGTAAAAATATGCAGAACTTTTAGGCAATTTTTAATTGGGTTTCAAATAAATCTGGAGGTGTTGAAAGTGAGTGTACTTAACAGGTTGGAAAAGTTGGGTATGGAGGAAATTATTTTTTGCCATGATCGAGGGACAGGATTAAAAGCAATTATTGCTATTCA
>CAZLTH010000257.1:0-3048 GCA_964562355.1 uncultured Syntrophomonadaceae bacterium
ATGAATCTCTGCCATAATTTTTCAGCAGCAGAAAAAAAAGAACTGGTTAGCGGAACTACTATGCTTTTTCATCTGGACATCGTTAATTTTAACAAGCTAGAAAAAAAAGTAACTCCAGCAGCCTTCCAGTCCATATTATATAAAATAAAAAAAAGCCTGTACACCCTAATCCCTGTCGTCTTACCTTTCAGCACCAATAAATTGCTCTTTATCGACCACATCGTCGGTGACGACTTTATCATCTTATGCTCTACAAATAATAATCTCTCCACAGCAGAACTGGAGAACAGCACCATTGCCTTAACTCTTGCTTTTAAAGAAGGCATGAAAGCTATTTTTAGAGCAACTGGTTGGAATTTTCTTGTAAAAATAGGTTTTGCCCCTGTTGTTGCCGATACTGAACAAGAGCTTAACTCATTAATTTATGCAACTTTCCGGGAGGCTCAAAAAGCAGGGCACACCCTGCTTGACCCCAAGAAAGTCGAACTTATGGTGGAATTCAAGGAAATACTCCATAATAAAAATATTACCATGCTTTTTCAGCCGATAGTATCTTTAACCAATGGACAGATATTCGGCTGGGAAGCTCTGGCTAGAGGTCCTGAAAAAGGATATTTCTTTTCACCTGCTGTTCTTTTCAATTTCGCCGAAGAAGTACATATGCTTTACCCTCTAGAAAAAATATGTCGCGAAAAAGCCCTAGATACTATCGGCAAACTACTCCCCTCTCAGAAATTGTTTCTAAACGTACACCCGCTTACCGTAAGCGACCCCGACTTTATCAAGGGCGAAACTTTTCTTTACTTGGAGGCTCTCACTCTGTCAGCAAATAATATTGCTTTTGAAATTACCGAACAAACAGACATTAAAAATATCCCTGATTTTAACAGAACTCTACAACATTACCGACAGCAAGGATACAGTATCGCTATTGACGATGTCGGCAGCGGATTCTCCGGACTTAATACTATCGCTTCTCTGCGTCCTGATTATTTAAAAATGGATATGCATCTTGTCCGTAATATCAACCACGACTCCATCAAAAAAACACTCATGGAAACCTTTGTCATTTTTGCAGAAAAAATTGGCTGTAAAATAATTGCCGAAGGAATAGAAACGGAAAACGAACTAGACACACTCATCTCTTTAGGAGTTCACTATGGACAAGGTTTTTTCTTGGCCAAGCCCAGCTTTCCCCGACCAGAACTAACTAAAGAAATCCGCACAAAAATCTTTAGCTCCGGTACGCTGACCAAGGGTAAATTTCTGGGACATACCATCCCAGTAGGCGAAGTCATGGAAAAAAACCTAACTGTAAGCACAGAAACACCCGTTAAAAATGTGCAGGAAACTCTTGACAAAAACAATCTGGCCGGCCTGGTGATAGTAGAAGAAAAAAAACCTGTTGGTCTAATCATGGAACATAATATGTACAAACTGCTTTCCTCTCAATTCGGCGTATCATTGTATTTAAACAAACCTATTGGAGAGATGATGGATAGGCAACCCTTGGTAGTAGATATTGAGACATCAATACAAAAGGTTTCACAACTCGCTATGTCCAGAGATAGCTCCCACCTATATGATCTAATAGTTATAGTTAAAGAAGATGAGTATGCCGGCGTTTTATCTGTACAAACCTTGCTTGACGTTTTAAACAACATACAGATAGAATTCGCTCGCAAAATCAACCCACTCACTAAATTACCCGGCAACAATGTCATTGAGGAAAAAGTTAAAACAAACCTTGCTGCTCATAAAGCTTTTTCACTGATTTACTGCGATTTAGATAATTTTAAAGCCTATAATGATAAATACGGCTTCTCCCAAGGCGACAAAGCATTACTGTTAACTGCTAAAGTATTACTGTTTGTAGCCAAAAAATATAATGCTGCTGCTAGTTTCGTCGGGCATGTAGGTGGAGATGACTTTGTAGTTATTACCACTAGCGAACATGCTGAAACAATAGCTGCTCGTATAATCAAAATATTTGACCGGGTTATCCCTCGTTATTACGAATCCGCAGACAGAGCCCAAGGCGGTATTGAAGGAAAAGACCGTCAGGGCTTAAACAAATGGTTCCCCTTAATCTCTCTCTCTCTTGCCATTGTCACTTACGATGGCCAGCAGGCAAGTTCTTTAGAAAAAATAAGTAGCATGTCGGCTGAATTAAAAAAATATGCCAAAAAACAAGCCGGAAGCGTTTATGTTACGGACAGGCGCAACTAAAGCGTAGAGACGTTTTGTTTGCCATTCTCGTTCTACTTATATTTGTAACTACGCAGGTTGTCAGTTAGCAGAACAAGCCTCCGCTTACAGATGTTTGATTTTGTAATCCTCGTCAGAAATTCTCAATTATTTCTATCTGGAGATTGCCCTCTTTTAGTAGTGGGTTGAGAGCATCTCTTGCTTTCTCGTATAAGATTTTGGGCATTCTTTGCATGGTTGTGATGATTTCTCCTCCCTGCTTTCTATCAATCTCGATATCAACCATTCCGACGCCGGATGAAGTTGCCCTTATCTCTACTATATCTACCAGTTCTATGCTGTGTTGTGCGACGCCAGCATCTATTATTAGCGTTCCTTGTTCTACCCTGACTCCAAACTGTTGTGGTAGTATGTTTAAACCGTACCCTCCAATTGCTAAAATTAAACCTAAGACTATTAGTACCACCCCCAATTTTAACACTTTTTTTACGATAGCTACTACAGCACAGATAACTACTATTGCAGCTAGCGCAAAGAGAAGGTAGCTCACTGTAGGTAGTAGGGCAAATATGTTTTCCAATTTGATCAATTCCTTTCTTACTAAGCAATCCCGAGATGATTAATTACACAAAAATCAACTTTTGGGGACAAATGTAAATGTCAAGCATGCTCGGTAACTTTTACATACCTCTACCAGAATCCTTCCTAGTGAATTCGAAGGATAAAACACGCTTCCATACACAAACCACCTGATTGTGTACTTACCCCCCTTTGTGGTCACATCCTCACCCTTATTATACTACAGCCTAGTAAGCTAATGCAATTTTTTCTACCTTCAGT
>CAZLTH010000258.1:0-3040 GCA_964562355.1 uncultured Syntrophomonadaceae bacterium
ATGAACGAAAATCCTTCGCAATATTGCACAGTTTATTTCATCACAGGCCCTAACTCAGGCAACCACAAGGGTTGCCCCTACTTCTCAACCCAAAACCTCGTCCCACTTTCCAACCCAAAACTGAACCACGGATGAACACAAATAGACACGGATAGGTACAAAAAACAGGACGCCTTACCCTCCAACTCCCCAGTCCCTGTAAACTGTTAACTGTTAACTGTCAACCAATCCCCGTCAACCTTCCCCGTCCAACCTCCAACTTCCCACCTCTCACCTCCAATTTAGTATCCCCCACTTATAATGGGGACACCTACTCTCAGCACCGTCCTCCCACGATAACTGTCGTACCGTAAAGCAATATTTATATTAATTTTTTTCTCCCCCGATTGAAGATAGCGCTCTATTAAGGGAGTATGCCCCGTAAGACTAACCAAGGCAGCTCCTTCCATACTTTCCACGACTTCCCCCTGAAAATCATGTAATAGCTTGCGAACAAAATTTTTCATTTCCACCTCAGACATCTCTGTCTCCTGCAAACAATTCTCGGGCAAATAGCCCATTAACTCCAAGGTCAGTCGCCCTTCTATTTCATAAGGTTTAAGAATATTTTCCATTCTTTCTCCTGCCTGAAGAACTTTACCTCTTCCCCCTTTTTCCACTAACTTTATCAACACAAAAGTAGCTCCCTGCCTGCCTGCCGGCGCAGGCCCCCTGTCCGGAACAGGAGGAACGCTCTGTAAAATTACCCTGCCCTCCAATCCTCCCGGTAAATTTCCTGCCACATCAACTAGATGAAAAGTTTCTTCTGCTGCTTTTTGCCAGACTCCTTCTTCTTCTAGGCCTATGTCTGCAACTATTTTTTCAGCCAAGGATGTAAGTTCTGCCATTTCTAAAAACTCTTCCCTAATCAACCCCCAGTAAGTAGCTTTCCCTTCCATAGCAGTTATGTCGGTAGCATCCATCATCTGTAACATTACTGCCGGAGTCGATCCCAAACCCATCCCACCGCCAGACCACAACAACACTACCGCCATAACAGATATAACAATAATAAAGACAGCTCTTTTCATCCTTATAATCCATTCCTTTCGCTTCGCTCAAGGCACAAAACGCAATGAAATACCAGCCTTGATTGATTTATCGTTTTTTAATTCTTTTGAATTTAATTTTTCACTTTTCATTTTTCACTTTTCATTTCTTTCAGACTTTCCTCCTAGAACTTTTCCCCTTAGTATTTACAAATTTTTCTGCTTACATACCTATATCAGTTGCCAGTTATCAGTTTACAGTTTACAGTTTACAGGAGTTACGAAGGTTACGGTACCTCATTTTACCATCATGATGCATAATTAAAATTTTTTGGCGCATGTTAACCATAATTAACATTATGTCACCTTAGCTTTCCTCTTGACACTATAGCAGGTTTGCATTTAAGAGAGATTCGCTTTAAACTAATAAGCGAGGAGATGGGGGAGTGACTAGACGTATTTTGACAGGATAACAGGATACACAAGATGGGTGAGAATCATGTCCATCCTGTTATCCTGTCAGAGAGTTCCTTGTATACGTCGCTATATTTGCGAATGCGTGTACTAGGTAAGTCAGTAAGGGCAGAGGCTAGTTAACAGTTAACGATTGACAGTGGGAGTAGAAATTAGAGAAACAAGGTGCGAGGCGCAAGGAACGTAGGGGCAATCCCTTGTGGTTGCCCATAGATCTTTAGTTTTTGAATGGGACGTGGTGAGTCGCCCGGGGGTGACGAACGAGTCCCTACCGAGTGGTGAGTCCGAGGAGGACGAGGACGAACGAGTGCTGACGATGGCGACGGCCGAGTCAGCAGTCCGGAAAGCGAAGGTGGGAACTCCGAGCGAGGTTGGAAGCTAGATGGGGTTTTAGAGAACTGGGAGATGGAAAGAAACCTCTACTGACAACTGACTAGGGCGAACGCCATTCGCCCCTACTACTAATTTAAGGAGGAATTTAAAATGCTTAGAAAACTATTTTTATGTTTGATGGCAACATTTATTGTAGCTGTTTTTGCTCCAGTGACAGCCGCTGGAAGCAGTACACATACTGTGCAGACAGGAGAAACTCTCTGGTCTATAGCTAGGGAAAATCATACTACAGTAGCAACCTTGGCAGAAAAAAATAATATCAACAACCGGAACCTTATATTTAAGGGACAAACCCTGCTTCTTCCCGGAAGCACCACTAATAAACATGCTGTAGAAAAAGGTGATACCCTCTGGCTTATTGCCAGAAAGAATAATGTATCACTCGCTTCTCTCTTAGCTGCAAACAGTATTGACAACAAAAATCTCATTAAGCCGGGACAAACTATAACCATCCCTTCCCTTCCGGCTTCACGATCAGGCAGAGCGAATGCACCGGTCGTATCTTCCCATAGAGGCTCGTTTAGTGCTGGGGAACTTGATCTTTTTGCTCGTCTGGTTTATTCTGAAGCTGCTGGAGAACCGTTCAAAGGACAAGTAGCCGTAGCCGCTTCTGTATTAAACAGGATGCGTTCCTCAAAGTATCCAGATACACTGCGCGGAGTCATCTACCAGGTGGTTGGCGGTTTCTACCAATACAGCCCTGTTCTAGATGGGCGCATTAATCTTCCAGCCAGCGACTCTGCACATCGAGCAGTACAAGAAGCTATCAACGGTTGGGACCCCTCCGGTGGAGCCACCGGCTTCTTCAACCCTAGAAAAACCAGCAATCGCTGGGTAAGAAGCCAACCAGTAACTCTCGTTATCAACAACCATATCTTTTTCCACTATTATTAGATTCATGGTCTCGCAACAAAAGGAAGAAGGTCGCCGCTGTTTAGCGGCGACCTTCTTCCTTTTACCTTTTCTGTTTTGTTTCTCAATAAGCAGTCATCAACAACCCCATCAAGCAACAACCTTACCCAACTCGGGCAACCACAAGGGTTGCCCCTACTGAGTCACTTAGTCACTTAGTCACTTATTCACTCGTCAAGCTCTTTCTTCTTTCCGCACAATATCTTTAATCTTCATCAAGCGTACCAGAGCAG
>CAZLTH010000259.1:0-3018 GCA_964562355.1 uncultured Syntrophomonadaceae bacterium
GCCCTGATCGTGTAATCACCCTTCATCGTTATATTCGTCTCGTTCGCATTGACATCTCCTATCTCGTCTACATCTCCAGTCCAGTTAACGAATCTCCAGCCTGTATCTGCGACCGCTCTCAGCTCGACTACCTCGCTTGCGTTAAATGTAAATATAGTCTCGCCAGGTACGGTCACGTTACCACCCTCAGTGCTCGTAATTGTCAGTGTATAGGTTATCGGTATTACCGTCACATCTGCCGTTCCACACACTGTCCCGTTTTCCGCTCTTATCGTAGTTGTTCCCACTGCAAGCGCAGTGAAATTAGTAGTTGCATTTCCGTCTGCATCAGTTATTGCTGTTACCGGATCCACAGTCCCAACAGTTGTATTGCTGCTTGTCCAGTTAATGACAACGCCAGCCATTGGATTCCCAAACTGATCCTTTGCGGTTGCTGTGAATTGTTGTATCTCGGTGACATTCAGTGTAATCGTATTCGGTGATACGGTAACAGTAGTAATAACATCTATCTCCATCGCCATTATCATAGTCGTTCCATCTGTGTAGCCCGTCTTACTTGCCGTCACGTTTACTGTGCCTGCGCTGGTCGCATTCACCAGTAATGTAACTAAGCCATTTGCATCCGTAGTTCCGTTCACCAACTCTACACCAGCCTGCGATACCGAAACGAGCGCATCCTCAATTGCCGCACCATCGCTCGTTACGTTGAACTCCACCGCTGTTGGCACGCCCACGATTACAGTTGTCAGATTCGCGGTTACGGTTAATGGTGGTACAACTACAGTAATCACCGCAGTATCATTGAGATTTCTCGCATCGATTGCCGTTACATTGTACACATTCTCCTTCAGGAACTTCACCGTTGCATTCGGCACGTCTTTTATCCACTTCACACCTGCTGTACATTCAGGCGTCACTACTATATCTGTTATCTTCACCGTTTCATCCCACTCGTTGTAAAGCTTGAATTCGACTGAGTCATTTACCTTAATTGTCTTAGTTTTAGGCTCGATGGTTACAGCAGGTTCTTTGACTGTAATGTATACATAGTTCGAGCGTTTTTCTTTTTCTTCTTCTTTATACGTCCATGTCCATTCCGTATGCATTCTGAATGTACCTTCTACAGGGAAACTATGATTAAACTTCCCCCTTTCATCTGTTTTGTTCTCTAATGGCAAATCGTTTATGTACACTGATGCACTTTCAAGTGGATAACCGAACTGGTCAGTGAGTGTGAACTGCACATAGTCATCCGGATTAATCGTCGTATCATTTGCACTCAACCTCAGTTCAGGGTCGCTTACAACGAACTCGATGATATTTGACTCTGCGGGTGGTGTAACTGTGAGATCCTTTGCTTGAACGGTAAAGGTGCCCCTCTTATCAAAAGTGAAGTTGAACCATCCAGTTGTTTCATTAGAATAGCCAATAGGTGTTTCATCGAGAAACACTAAAGCCCTTGTTGGGTATATATTGTTTTGCGTTACCTTGAAGGACACCAGTTCATCGGGCCAACTGCCATTTACGCGCCATTTTGTGCCATCTCTGTATCTGTATGCTTCGATAAACAAGGTCATCAACACTTCAAACGATGCGTAAGCAGAGTATCCTGAGGTGTCCCCAGTTGCGATGAAATTGTAAACTCCCGAAGGAACTGCTGGAATTGTTACCTCATGCACAAATGACCCGTTTTTATCTGTCTTCGCAACTCCAACTTCTCTAACTGTCTCCGCATCTCCAACGTCCGTACCGACAAGTTTGATTGTCACATTCTCGGTTGCTCCAAAAGCAGTTCCTGTCAGCGTTACATTCTCGGTGACATTCCCCTTCTCGGGAGACACTGCCAGTTTTGTCTGCACAGCGAACTTTGCTGTTGCGCTGTGCCCAGTTGAATCCCTCGCTGTTACGTTGTATGTTCCGCTAGGTATATGTGGCACTACAAAGGTAGCCATAAATGTACCGTTCTCATCTGTTAACCCCTCTGTCACTTTAGACTCGTTAAATAGAATATCCACTGTTTTACTTGCTCCGAAAGCTGTGCCGTTCACTATTACCGTATCTCCGACATATCCACTGGTCTTATTAAGTGTGATGTTTGTCAGCACGGTGAATGTCGTTGTGTTAGAAAGCCCTTTCTGGTCAGTGACTTTTACTGTGTAGCTGCCACTTGGCGTTTCTGGCACTTCGAATGTCCTACTGTAACGTGTCCAATTATTCCTGTCAGTTGCATGCTTACTCGTTTCATTCACCACTCTTCCATCAAAATACACAGTAACATTTCCGAACGCATAACCTTCAACAGTCACTTCTGTGCGCACCGTTCCATTAGTTGGTGTAATTTCTATCGTTGGCGTAACAATATAAGTTGCAGTTGCATTTGGCATATCAGTCTGATTTGCTTTCAGGTTTGGTGAAATTGTTGTATTTATATCCTTTGGCACTTTCCACGTCGTGTTTGTATGGTCTCCACCGTCTCCTGTTCTATGCGAATAGCTAAAAGTCCAGTTGCCTGTTTCATTGAGATAATAAATACGAACAAACTGCCTGGGAAGGAATCCCGTTGCCTCTAACTTCACGTAAACGTCAACAGGTCCCGTGTCAGGCGTTACGGTTAACTTCGGCTCCTTTGTGACATTGAACACTGCGGTAGCATTTTTATTCTCTGCATCTCGTGCCGTTATATTGTAGGGTTCAGATACTAAGTTATCTGGTATCAGTATACTAACATTAAAGCCTCCATTCTCATCTGTTGTGAATCCACCCACTGGGAAGGGGTACTGCCACGTTGCATTTGATAACAGAATTGTTCCGACAACGTTTGGTGTAAATGCCCTACCGGTTACATTTATTGTCACTCCCGGCGGACCTCTCGCAGGATCAAGTGTTATTGACGGAACGCCAATCCTGTAAAATGCATAGGCATAATATTTTGGCTGCTTATCTGGAAAAACCGCTCCACTGGTTCCTACTACTCTTATGTTAACGCTTTCATCTTCCACCGTTGTAGTGCTGATATCG
>CAZLTH010000260.1:0-3010 GCA_964562355.1 uncultured Syntrophomonadaceae bacterium
TGCTAGGATGCACAGTTTCAGGGGTATCTACTCCTATAATACGAATTGTTTCGCTGGTGCCGTTAATATTAACCTTAATGGTATCCCCATCTACTACACTGGTAACTACCGATCTCAAGACCTCTACTTGTTCGCCTACAGGCGGACTAACACCCTCTTTCGTAATTTTAACGGTTCTGGTTGTTCCGTCCCAATCGACTACAGCACCTAAGCTTTCGGCTATAAATCTGGTTGGTACAAGCGTTCTTCCTTTGATAATAGTTGCCGGAACATCTAAATATATTTTTTGCTGATTTTTAGATGCCTCCTTGCTATCAATAGTTAAGATTATTGTTTGCTGACCCTTTGTTGCTGTTACTGTTCTTGTTTCACCATCCCAAACCATAGTAGCCCCAAAAGCCTCAAATATAGCTCGCAAAGGAACTAACGTTCTGCCTTTAATTATTGTTGGTGGAACGTCAAAAGATAAAGGAACTTCGTTAATTGTTACACTAACAGGAGTGCTGGTAAACCCGGGCAAAGGTATAAGAAAAACTACTGAAAAAACAATTAACAACAAAATAATACTTTTTTTAAACATTTTGCATAACCTACCTTTCAGTTTTTTACCTTCTAATAAAAATTCTTTTAATCCAACTCTTTACCGCAGTGAGGACATTTAGTATCCAGCTCCTTCTTTTTAAGATTCAACTCTTCAAGAAGGCTTGAGGCAAGTATTCCTGTGGGTAAAGCAACTATCCCTATCCCTAAAAATATTACTACAGTGCTTAATATCTTCCCTGGTGGTGTTACTGGAAATACATCGCCGTACCCGACTGTAGTTAATGTCGCTACTCCCCACCAAAACGCCGCTGGAATATTCGGAAATATTTCTGGCTGAGCTTGCCCTTCGATGTAATACATTAACACTGAGGCAACAAACAGAATTAAAAAAGATAAGTATAAAGTTACTAATAACTGCTCTTTTTCTTTCCTTAATACCTTATGTATTAAATTTATAGCGTTAGAGTATTTTGCGGCTTTTAGTATTCTAGCCACACGAACAAGCCGAAATATCCTGACAAACCTTAAATCTAAAGGAATAAACATGGGCAGATAAAAAGGAAGAATTGCTAATAAATCTATTACAGCTAACGGTGAAAAGATATATTTGTTTATAGAAGCTGTAATTTTCTTATGAGGATATTTATAGTCAGCTACTAATAATCTTGCTATATATTCAACAGTAAAAATTATGACAGTAAATATTTCAAAAAAGAAAAAGTATGCCTCGTAAGTATTTTTCAAAGCACAAAAAGACTCTAAAACAATAGACAAAGCATTTAAAGCTATTAGAGTAAGGATGGCTGTGTTAAAAAAAGTTGATTCTTCAACAAAATTATATAGTTTTTTTCTTGCTTTTAAAAACACAAGATTCTCATTTCTTTTGTTGGATATTAACTTGCAACCTATTTTAACCTCATTTCCAATAGAGATGGTTGCATAATCTTATACTGTAACGAATTCTACTATACTTATAAAAACTCCTTCTTATACCATGTAAAATTAAATTTCTAGTAAAAAACATTACTGCCTAGGACAACCCTATATGAAAAAATAAGAAATAGGAAAACTGAAGAGTGTCTGAAACTAAAATCTAAATTTTCGACTAGTTGTTTTGTAAATTTTAAAAAATCAGAAATAATTGATTTCATATATATGCCTCCTCCAAAAGGATTTTCAATGGGCAAGACTTACCCGGGTGTTATCCAAATACTTTTCAACTCCGTTCTTTTCACATAATAAGAGTATCTTTCATACGCTTCCGTACCGTAGGATTACAGATTTCATAATCTTTATAAAGCCAATCAAAAACCACTTCAAAGCTTTTTCCGGAATAGTAAAGTCCTTTAGTTATTTTATTTGCTGTTTTCTGCAGTTTCCTCGGTTTCAGTCTTGTTTGTGATGAAACGATTTTATTGATTTCTTCCATAAGTATCTAATTTAGTTATTATTTCAATTTCCTCCTATCCCCTATAATTTGCACTGTCAAAATTACCTCCACCAGTGCGATTAATTATTTGACGAACAGCCTCAACCATCCGGGTTGTTTCTACTCGCTGCTCTTCCGACCAATGGATTGCCGAGGAACGGACATACTTTAATTTTTCGTCATACCAATGAAAAACTATCCATTTTTGTTCTCTCAAAGCCTCCATCGTATAAACGCTGTGCTTGTCCTAGATGTTTAGAAAACAACCCCTGTGGAGAAAATCACTTGGACGGTCGTACACCTTTATTCCGCATACGCTATGCCTTCCGCTTTAATACCAGCTACTCTAGCTGGACCAATGCCCGATACTCGCTCCAAATCATCTAGTGATATAAACGGGCGTAATCTTATAATTTCTGCGGCTCTTGCTGCTCCGATATGGGCTATTTGCTCTAACTCCTTGGCAGAAGCCGTGTTGATGTTGACTCTTTGCGTCTTCTCTATAGCTCCCCCACATTCGCCAGTATATGCCCCCCACAAGCCCATCTTCCTTTCCCTGGCTTCATGTTGAAAATCAGTAAACATATCTACATATTTTACATTCGGAGGAAAAGTTGATACTTGTGCTAAACCTTCTAGCAATATTAAAGCGTTAAACATTTTGTTTTGCACTTCTGCTTCTGTATCTGATACGGGTTTATATATCCAAACGTAAGCTAATAATCGCCCAAACCGACAACGCTCATTAACATCCAGTTCCAGCCAAACTTGTTTATTTTCTAAATGATTTTTGGCAAAAGTAGATGCTTCAGGCCCGAAGGGTTCGACTGGCTTGCTAGGATGCACGGTTTCCGGTGTATCTACTCCTATAATACGAATTGTTTCGCTGGTGCCATTGATATTAACCTTAATGGTATCCCCATCTACTACACTGGTAACAGTTGCTTGCAATAAGGGCATCGTTGGTTCAGAATCATGAAAAGTTTCTTTGACCTCTTTTTCGTCTTCAGTTATTCTGACAAAGCTATGCCTTTTGTC
>CAZLTH010000261.1:0-2994 GCA_964562355.1 uncultured Syntrophomonadaceae bacterium
ATACTTCCTATTATGTAGAATCAGCTCCATCTATTAAAGTGAATTATTTGTAACTACTCAGGTGTCTAATTTTTGGAGGTATTTAGTTTTTTTTTAAATCGTTCGTAACTGTTTAGGGGCAAAGGCACAGTGGCACAAAGAAAAATAAAGATGAAATGTACGGATCAACTTCTCAAATGAGACGGTGTTCGATTTCAATTCCCAGCAACATGGCGGAAGGGTCATGGACGAAATTCGACTAATGAGTATCTACGTTTCTATTTAGTAGCTTAATCAGGAAGTTAAGCTGCACATAGGCAAGGTAACTATGTGCCTATGTGCCTTTATGCCTATGTGCCTGAGTATTTACAATTATTTAATCTTATCCCCTAATTCTCAATTAAAGCATATTATCGAGGGAAACTGTCAATAAGATTTATAGCATACCTTAAAAGCAAAGTAGCATCAGCTGCAGTAATAACACCATCACCATTTACATCGGCAGCTACCACTTGCTCAGAAGATAATGAAATGAGCCCTACTACTGCTCTTAAAGCTAAAGTTGCATCAGCTGCTGTAACCTCCCCATCACTGTTAAGATCTCCTTTTCTTGCCACAGTAGTAAAACTCCAAGTTGTCACAGAAACAGTAACATTACCGGCTGCATCTTTTATTGCCCCGGTCGGTACTGTCACTGTATAAGTTGTATCGTAGGCAAAATCAGCATGACCTATGTTCAGTTTATTACCGCTGATGCTAGTAGTAATTCCGCTCACCGACTGACCGACTGCATCTTTGATGGTAATATCGCTAATTTTACTACTTGGCTGTATTGCTTCATCAAAGGTTACGCTCACTACGGCATCAATCGCTACATTGGTAGCATTATTTGCCGGCAGGATGCTCTGCATTACCGGAGCGGTGGTATCTGTTATAACAGTAAGAAGGCCTTTATCTGCCCTAGATAAAAGTAGTGTACCTGTTTCATCGTTCAACTTAAGATTTTCCAGGAGAAGATCAGTGGTGCCTGCGCTTTGTAACTCCAAAATCACCCGGAATAGAATACCACCAGCAACAGTTGCTCCCTCTGCAGCCGCCCAACCCACTTCTACCAGGCCAGTGGCCGCATTATTCAGGTTAGACTCAAATGTAAAACCATTTAAAACTTCTCCCACTACTATGCCACTAACTACCGCTATCGTTGCATTGTAGCGAAGCTCAAACTGCCCACCAGCCATACCCGTAGCATTGGCAATGCTGATTTCTATTTCAGCGGTATTACCAGTACTACTGATAATACCGCTGGCATCAGGAACTGTTACCACTGTTTCACCAGCCGCAGTAGTGAAACTCCAGGTTGTAGCTACAGTCGTTTCATTACCAGCAACATCTTTTACTGCCCCCGCCGGTACGTTTACCGTATAGGTTGTACCGTACGTGAGACCAGCATGATTTACAGTCAATGCACTGCCGCTTACGTTGGTAGCAATACCACTCACTAGTTGATTGTCTGCATCTTTGATAGTAATATCGTTGATTTTACTGCCTAGCTGTATTGCCTCATCAAAAGTTACGCTCACCGGGGTATCAATTCCTACCCCGGTAGCAAATGCTACCGGGCTGTTAGTTTGTTTTGCCGGGGGAGTACTATCTCCACCGCCATCAAACGGTTCGGCAGGACTGAGTGAGTTTTGTGGGTTGGGAGTGCTGGCTACAAAATCATTGGCATTATCGTCAGTGTCCCAGCCATTTCCCTTTCCCGCCCCCACAGAGGTGGGATCACTACCATCATTGGCTTTACGTTCCAGACTTTGGCCCTCAGGCATGTCCACTGCAGGGGTCCCTTCACCTACTCCAGAGTCATTTACCTGCTCTCCCCACTGCAAACTATCAATAACAACACCAGCACTGTTTTTCAGGGCAATACCACCGTTTTGCCATTCATCTGATGGCCCCCTGAAAAATTTCCGGACTAAATCAGGAATCACTGCCACTCCGCCCCAATCAACAGAGTTCAAGGAATCTTTCTCCCCAATCAGGTAATAGCTAAAGGGAGCTATTGTAGTGCTACTCGGTATGATTAATATATTTTGTTCGACCTTGACCTGATTATAGTGCTCTATCCTCCAAGCTGAAATATCCACCACTGTACCAGTGGGGTTATAAAGCTCCACAAATTCGTTGTTATCAACACCAGTCTCATCATAAAAGAACTCACTAATCACCACCTGACTGCTCACACTCGCCTCGGCCTGTTTTACTCCCATTATTCCCATAAAAATAGCTGCCAGCGCCATCAACAGTACCAGCAGCATGGACAGCAAACGATACTCTGATTCAACAAATTTCACTAGTTCAAACCACCTTCGATTAATATTAAAAGGAGGGTAATACCAATGATCAAAGAAAAGACACTTATCTTAACGGTGGTGCTACTGTTTTCTTTCCTTTTGTTACCTGGCTGCCAGTGGATTGCTTTGGAGGATGCTACCCCAGAAGATGTGAGTATGGAAGAACCTGTTGTTTCGGAAGATGTTGAAGTCACTCCTCTGGAAGAGCATGTTGCTTCGGAAGATGTCGAAGAAGAAGTTCCAAGATTTTTTCAATTTTCCGAGTGTATACCTGAAGATAAGGCAGAATGGTAATATACTCGATAGTCTATGATAAAAAAGCAGTAAAGGAGATACCGAAGCTAAAAGCGGCAAAACTTGACGGTAAAGCCAAGATTCTTATAGCCCTTATCCGTGAAAATCCCTACCGCTTGCCACCACCATACAAGAAGTTACAAGGCGACTTACAAGGTGCATACTCTCGCAGAATAAATATTAAACATAGGCTTGTTTATGAGGTCATAGAAGAAGAACAAAGCGTCAAAATTATCAGTATGTGGACACACTATAAATTTTAGTTTATATAAAAAAGCCTTCAACCCACGGTGGTTAAAGGCTTTTTTCTTATTTTTTCTGGAGCCGGCAATCCGACTCGAACGGACAACCTGCGGTTTACGATACCGCG
>CAZLTH010000262.1:0-2986 GCA_964562355.1 uncultured Syntrophomonadaceae bacterium
TAACCTCTTAACCTCTTAACCTCTTAACCTCTTAACCTCTTAACCTCTTAACCTTGAGGCCGGGTAATTGCAAATATTTCTGCTAAAGCGCTCATTCTATAAATCACAGCAGCGGCCGAACCTCGCTGCGAATTATTCAGGGGCTTAAGCTCCCTCCCCGGCGTACCTTGGAACAAGCCAAACTTGACAGCCGTGGCCATCTCTCCGGCTGCCCAGCTATGAATTCGGTCAACATCGGCGAAGTCGGCCAGCAGGCTTGTTTTATCAGATGAAGTTAAAGAGATTTCCTGCCCAGCTAGATTAAGTGCTCGCACCAACATAACCGCCATCTCTTGGCGAGTTACCGGATCCAAAGGGCGAAAGCCAGTACCGTCTCCCTTGATCAGCCCAGTAGCAGCAGCTGCTGCTACATAACTATAATACCAACTCCCGTGTGGAACATCGTCAAATACAGGCTGCGCCGATGCTGGCAACCTCAGATCCAGTACTCGTACCAACAAGGTAGATAATTCGGCCCGAGTAATATTGTCCTTCGGGCGAAAGAATCTAGGGGCCATCCCTTTAATAACATATTTACCGCTCATTAACTCAATCTCTTTTCTTGCCCAGTGAGTCTTTATATCGGCAAAAGTCTTACTGTTTTCCATAATTGCGAACTTGCTGAAAGTGTCTGTAAAGAAAATCACTTTGCCAGCAGAAACATCTACTTGACTCCGCCTATAGATCCAATCTTCATTTTCCGCCTCATATTCATAGACATTGAGACGGCGTACATCTTCTACGCCAACCGTTTCTTTTGGCGTGAAGAGAAACTCCCCTCGTATTTTTTCTGTTCCGGACAAAGCTACCTGTACTGTACGATCCTCGCCCGTTGCCTCTAAAGTGAACTCGAGAATCTCTGTTACCAGCGTTAAAGCAGGGTTGGTCGCCACAGCTTCTTTCTGCAACTGCTCTGCTATATCCGTCGCTACTTTTTTTATCCTAATGACAATATCTATATTAGATTCTGGCAGATTTAACTGCCGGTAAAGACCTTCCATATCAACAGATCCGGTAGGAATAATCAGAACAGCCTTGTCCGTTTTAATTACCAAAGACAGCCCTCTCTCTGCCAAAGCTGCAAAACCTTGAGCAGCAATCTTAACTACCTGTTCGTCCGCTGCTTCTTTAATCTCTAAAAATACTTCCTGCTTATCTTCCACTATCTGCAGAGCTTCTACTATCATTTCGGTTGTAATTCTGATTGTCACTACCGTTTTACCATCTGGAGCAACAGTTTCTTCTTTTTCGAAAACTGCGGTAATATCCAGCCTGTGCTCCGTATCGACCAGCTCCTCCTCCGAGGTTATTTCTGCCAGAGTATCTTCCTGCACCGGAACTTCTTCTGCTGATGGAGTAAGCGCCGGCTCCAGCACAGTAACAGGAACTCCAGCCAAATCAATAAAAATACCGTTAGTAACAGTAAGCTCAGGACTACCTTCTTGGAACTGCAAATATGCCTCCTCTGTAGCAATAACGGTAAGATTTACTTTTAGCAGTGCCGTCCCTATGGGATAGTCAGCCGGGCTCTTGTTGGCGGCAATGTAACGCACTGTCCCCTCTTGATTACAAAACGTGCCCCTGTCAAGCGTGACCTCGTCAATTACTCCAGGTATTACTGACGTAACCTGCCATGCCGCCGGATTAAACTTAAGGCGCAAATCAACACCCTGCAGATTCAGCGCCCCGTCTACCGTCACCCAAGCAACAAAGGTATCCCCTACCTCTAGGGGCAAAGGATCATCTTCAATAGCTAAAATAGAAATACTAGCAACAGTGCCACCGGCTGCAGCGTGCCCCTCCGCTTGAACCACTACCCCCAATGCCAAAAAACTTAGCAACAGGGTCAGGAGTACCAGCCTAGTGAAAAAGCCCTTGCAACTACTACAACTCGTAAACATACTGTGCACACTTGCTGTAACCTTCTCTGTCATCAGTCTCCTACTTTCCGGTAACTGCTCGCCAGTAAAGTCAAATCTGCTAGGTCAATTTTCCCATCAGCGTTAAAATCAGTCCGTATATCGTAATGAGCATGTGTCCCTTGAATCGCATCGTAGGACAAGGCCAGCATGGTCAAATCTAGGAGATCTACTTGATTATCATTATTCGCATCACCGGGGTCCAATATTTCTGTCGTTACCGAATAACTAGTTCGGACTTGTACATTTACAGGGTCCTTCCGCCGTACCAAAAACCCATCTTTCTCGAAACGTAAGGTATGCAAACCTTGGGGTACCCCTAAGGTAAAATTACCAGCGGCATCAGTTATTGTTGAGATTCCAACAGCACCTTCCACAGTAACATACACACCACTATGGTCACCTCTGCCTGGAAGAGTTACCCGACCAGTAACCACAGCAAAGGATACCTTTACTGTCCCGGTAACAGTAGTGGGAACGACACGCACCAGCTCACCAGCGACATTCAATGCAGTCAGATCGCTGAAGCCAAACGTAATATCTGTTAATCCTTCTTGGAGAGCTTTAAAGGTAATGGTCAAAATAACCTCACCCATACCATCAAAATCAGCTGGTATTGTATTAGAGGCAGCAAAACTAACAGTTCCCGTGGTAGTTGTATAATCTAGTTCGGCTATTAAATCCTTAATAACACCCACAGTAACCCCCATGATTTGCAAAACGTTCTCATCATAATGCAAAATAACATCTGCGCCCAAAATCTCAGTTGCGTCCCGGAGCTTGAGCTCTACGATGAAGGACTGATCTACACGAACCTCGGTGACAGCCGGGTCAATATATAATGTTGGATTATCAGCAGCTACCGAAATCGTCGGCAAAACTGTCACCAAAATCATGATCAGCACCACCAAAACTAGAAAAGCTTTTCTTCGTTTTATCCCACTCAACAATTCCCTATCACTCCTTTTTGTTTTCCCTATCTCAGGATAACTTCTCCCCCATCACTAATCGGCTGGTAACTGGCAAAT
>CAZLTH010000263.1:0-2982 GCA_964562355.1 uncultured Syntrophomonadaceae bacterium
TTTGCTTTAAAGTTTTCAAAATCTGTTAAAGCCTTCCCTCTAGCATTCATTTTAATATAAAGATTATCAGTAAGCCCGAAGTCTTCAAGCTTAATAAACTGAAAAGTAACAGGCGGATTGTCACTGCTGGTTAATTTATCAAACAAATTACCTGTTTTATAAAACTTACTATGTATTGCGTCCAGCATTACTAACATTGACTGTATAGTTGGGTCTCTTTTCCATGACATAAAAAACCATGAACTATCTTCAATAACGGAACTTAAACTAGAACAGCTATTATCACCTGAGATATTCATTTTATTTTGGACCAAAGCTGCACAGAAATCGGTAGAACTAGTACGCGTTTCATATTTAAAGTTCTTTAGAAGCTCTATTTCTTCGCTTTTATCTTCTTTCATTGATAGATACCAGTGCAGTAAGAACAAAGTTGTAAGTCTCTGCTGACCATCAAGAGGAATAAAGTACTCTTTTGCATCCATGTTTTTTACGTTTCCATAGATAAAATCAAAATCCAGACTTTCCTTTTCATTAGTAATTGCATTATGCAAACTGTCTAAAAAATTATTTCTAATTTCTTTAATTTTATCAGTTTTCCGTCCTTGCGCATAGTCTCTTTGGATAATTGGAATCGTTATGGAAAATTCTTTTAGCAGTTTCCAGAAGGTATATTTTGCTCTTTTCATCGGCTAACCCCTTTGTTTTGGCAAATAACCATTTAATGTTTCTTTTATTGCTTCAAGATAATCCCAACGGTCATTTTTATTCCAATAATAAAGCTGTGCTGGGGTACTACTATAATATTTCAAGAAAACATTATGCGTACAAATCACTATAAATGTATTTAACTTTTCTCTTTCAATAATTCTTTTCCTTTTTATTTCAAAAATTGAGTTATTCAAAGCACTATTTGAATCCTTATCTAGAAGGGTCAGATTTGTAATTTCAGGCATTGTTTCAGCTGTGTTCTTCTCTCTAAACACAGCCAAAACTTTTTCAGATAATTCACCAAATGTTTCTTTTGTAATATTTTCGTCATTCTTAATATTAATTTCCTTAATAAGCCTAGCATACTTTGTTGAATCTATTCTGCTTAAACTTTCGCTGTGTTCGCGAAGCCATGTATGCCATTGAGAAACTGTTGTTAGTCCCTCTGAATTTTGCGCATGAATATGTTCTAAACTCCACTTTTCATCTTTAAATTTATCAAAAGGAAAACGCAAATAAGATTCTTTACTTGCCACTATTGTCTGAATGTTGAAAAGCAAGAATAGCTGTCTAATAAATTTATTGTTTTTGCCGTACTCCAACTCTAAAAGTTGACACTCCTTAAAATGCTCTTTTATCTTAGTTCTCAGGTATTCTTTAAATTCATTTTTTCTTTTTCCCTTAGACTGCTTTTTCAATTCTTTAATACCTACTCCAACTATAATTAAAAAGCCAATCAAATGATACAGCTCATTGTTATTAAACCACTCTTCAAAAGTCAAAAAATATTCTTTAATCTATTGCCAAACAGAATTTGTTCCACCCTCACTATTATTTAGCCTTTTGCTAAAATGGCGGAATGTAAAATAATCATCATCTTTACTCTTTTTTTCAGACATCAAATCAAATATAAATTCAATTCTTGTTGGACGCTCACTTTCTTCCTTATTCAAAAAATACCAAAATTCTGGATTTTGTAATGCATATTCAATCCTATCCCATTCGTTTGCTATCTCCAGCTGCTTTAAACGGATACTTTCTGAATTCTGCTCAAAGTTTTTAGCGCATAAAAACAGTGCCTTTATTAATTCCGCATTCGTCAATGGGATTTTCCCCATATTTATCCTTGTAAAAACATCTCGTGAATCAGAACTGTCGTTAATATGATACCAAATAACTTTGGTATCATTAATTAAAACCGGATGAAATCTAGTCGCTATAGCTGAGTCTTCTCTTTCTTTGGTCTCAAACCAAGCACTTATACATTCATAGGCTTTATAGATATGAAAATAATCAACATTCTCATCCTGTTTTCTTTGATCAATATTCTCAAGGAAATACTCGCTTCCTTTCCTTGTCTCAAAAAATAATTTAAAAACCTTTTTAGGTGTTTTAAATTGTGTTTCGTTAAAGTAGTATAAAATAATTAAGATTGTAGTTAATCGCTATTGCCCATCAATTAATTCCCATTTTTCTTCATTGTCTTTTATAACAACTGGCTGCAAACAATAAAATTCCCCTTTTTTCTTTTCTTTCCCGGCAAATTCCCAAATATCATTCAACAAATCGGTCACCTGTTGCTCAGTCCATCTATATCCACGCTGATAAGAAGGAATACAGAATTTTAATTCCAATAAATCGTTTATAGATTTTAATTCTATTTTATTTTCACCCATATGCTTTCTCCTTCGCTGAAAATTTGTCAGTACTTCTTAGTCGTCAAACCTGCGCAGTATTTCAGTTAAACATCTCTGCAGACGTGTGCTTCTCCTAGCGTTAGGAATGGATAACAGTTTTTTAGCCAGTGCCTAGCTTATATTTATGTTTTTTATACCATATTTTACACTGCACTGCTGCTTGAGATTTTCTTTGCCGACACTACAGATAATAATAAGCCGACTCCGCTGCAGCTTGACAGCAGTAATTATGCTATTAAGTTCTTCTATATCCATGCTCTCACCTATTCACCTGTTTTCTCTCTTCCGCTAAACCTCTAAGAAACTTCTTATCCACTTTCTTATTTCTTCTGCTGAATCTCTTGCCTTAATAGCTGTTTCCTTGTCATAGTGAGTAGGCCAGCGTACAGGATAACGAGTGTCAATGTAAAATGGGTTAAGATAACGGCAGCTTTCTTCTATCTCTTCAATTCCTGGCTCTTTCTCTCTACAGGTCTCTAATAATTCTATAAGATTGTGAACTGGTCTAAATTTCAATTCGCTGGCGATGATAAAGGCCTTGAGATATTTCTCGACTGCTTGTTGAAAGTGAAAACAA